>DRPD01000301.1 GCA_011374735.1 Thermopetrobacter sp. | reverse complement strand
GGCGCTGGGCGAGCTGGCCATGCGCGCCGGGCTGCCGCCGGGGCTGTTCAACATCGTCACCGGCCAGCCCGAAGAGATCGGGCGCACGCTGAGCGCCAGTGATGATGTGCGCATGCTCACCTTCACCGGCTCCACGGAGGTGGGCAAGCTCCTGATGCGCCAGTGCGCCGACACGGTGAAGAAGGTGGCGCTGGAGCTGGGCGGCAATGCGCCGTTCATCGTCTTCGACGACGCCGATCTGGACATGGCGGCGGAGGGCGCGCTGGCCAGCAAATACCGCAACACCGGCCAGACCTGCGTGTGCGCCAACCGCATCATGGTGCAGGCCGGCGTGTATGACGCCTTCGCGCAGAAGCTGGCGGCGCGGGTGAAGGAGATGAAGGTGGGCGTCGGCACCGACGCGGACGTGGCGCAAGGGCCGCTGATCAATGAGCAGGCGCTGGCCAAGGTGGAGCGGCTGGTGGCGGACGCCAGGGAAAAGGGCGCGCGGGTGCTGACCGGCGGCCGGCGGCACGCGCTGGGCGGCACGTTCTACGAACCGACGGTGCTGTGCGACATCCGCCCCGACATGGCGATCACCAATACCGAAATCTTCGGCCCCGTGGCGCCGCTGATGCGTTTCGAGACGGAGGAAGAGGCGATCCGGCTGGCCAACGACACGCCCTACGGGCTGGCGGCCTATGTCTATACCGGCGATCTGGCCCGCAGCTGGCGCCTGGCGGAGGGGCTGGACTACGGCATGGTGGGGGTGAACCGGGCCATTCTGGCCTCCGAGGTGGCGCCGTTCGGCGGCGTGAAGCAGTCGGGGCTGGGCCGCGAGGCGGGCCGCCACGGGGTGGAGGAGTTCACCGAGCTGAAGACGGTGGTGATCGGCGGGATGTAGGGTTTACTTCCCGCCGGCCGGGGGCTGCGGGATGGCCGGGGTGGCCGGAGCCTTGGGCAAGGTCGGCAGCACCGGGGTGGCCGGGGCCTGTTGCGCGGGCGCATTCTGATTGCCGAGACGGTCGAACACCGAGCCGGGCTTCTCGCCACGCACCGCCAGCATGGTGAGGATGATGGCCAGCACGAAGAACAGCGCCGCCAGCACGGAGGTGGCGCGGGTCAGGGCGTTGCCGGCGCCGCGCGCGGAGAACATGGCGTTGGACGAGCCGCCGATGCCCAGCGCCCCGCCCTCGGAGCGCTGCAACAGGATGACCGCCACCATGGCGATGGTGACCAGCAGCAGAATGACCAGCAGCACCGTTTCCATCGTTCAGTTTCCTTAAACCTTCGCGCAAGGCTCCTCACCCGGCGACCAGATCAACCGTTTCAGTCTCTTCTCGTCATACCGGCGAAAGCCGGTATCTGGTGCCGCGGGCTCATGCGCCCGTGGCCTGAAGATTCCGGCTTTCGCCGGAATGACGCGGGCGGCCGCCAACCGCAGCATCACGCCGTTTCACCGGCCGCTTTTATCCTGTCGCACCGGCAAACGCAATCATTCATTGCCCGCGCTTCACGCCGGCGAAGCGCACCGCTTCTTCCGCGGCGCGCAGCAGGGCGCGGGCCTTGTTCTCGCATTCCTGCTGCTCCAGTTCCGGCGCCGAATCGGCGACGATGCCGGCCCCGGCCTGCACGAACATGCGGCCGTCCTTGACCACGGCGGTGCGCAGCACGATGCAGGTGTCCATCTCGCCGGCGGCGGAGAAATAGCCCACGCAGCCGGCATAGGGGCCGCGCTTGTCGCGCTCCAGCTCGTCGATGATCTCCATGGCCCGGATCTTGGGCGCGCCGGAGACGGTGCCGGCCGGCGAACCGGCCATCAGCGCGTCGATGGCGTCATGCCCGGCGGCCAGCCTGCCGGTCACCTCCGAGACGATGTGCATCACGTGGCTGT
>DRPD01000300.1 GCA_011374735.1 Thermopetrobacter sp. | reverse complement strand
GGCTCATGCCCATCGGCTTCAGGAAGTCCTCCTTCAGCACTTCTCCCGGATGCAGCGGCCCGAAATCAGCCATCGTCCCGTTCCTTTCAAGCGACTTGCACTTGCTTTATGCAAGTCTTTCCGGCTTCCTCGTCATACCGGCGAAAGCCGGTATCTCGTGCCGCAAGCGCATGAGTCCATGGCCTGAGATTCCGGCTTGCGCCGGAATGACGAAAAAGTAGCAGTTGTCACCCGAATTGTTAAATCAGTAAGCCATGCCATCTTTATCCCGCATTCCGCGCCTGTATGTCGATGCGCCGCTGGGGGAGGGGGCCACGGTAACGCTGGCCCGCAACCAGTGCCATTATCTCTTGAACGTCATGCGTCTGCGCGCGGGCGATACCGCGCGGCTGTTCAACGGCCGCGATGGCGAATGGCTGGCCGTCATCACCGACGCCAAGCGCAAGTCTTGCGCGCTCACCTGCCGCGAGAAGATCGCCGACGCCACCCCGCCGCCCGATATCGACTACCTCTTCGCGCCCTTGAAGGCCGCGCGGCTCGACTATATGGTCCAGAAGGCCACCGAGATGGGCGCGCGGCGCATCCGCCCGGTGTTCACCGCCCGCACCATCGCCCGCCGGGTCAATCTCGAACGCATGCGCGCCAACGTCATCGAGGCGGCGGAACAAAGCAATCTCGTCTGGCTGCCCGAGGTGCTGAAGCCGCTGGAACTCGACACGCTTCTCGACGGCTGGGACGCAACGCGCCGCCTCGTCTTCTGCGACGAGGCCGCGCCCGTCGCCAACCCCGTCACGGCGCTCAGCGCCATTTCGCCCGGCCCGCTGGCGCTGCTCATCGGCCCGGAAGGCGGCTTCACGGAACAGGAGCGGGCCCGCCTGCATGGGCTGGACTTCGTGCACGCCATCTCCCTGGGCCCGCGGGTGATGCGCGCCGACACCGCCGCCGTCGCCGCCCTGGCGCTGGTGCAATCAACCCTTGGCGACTGGACGTGAAGCGGCTACAGGTTGGCCCCGGGGAACGGAACAGACATCCAACCGGCTTTCCATGACAGCACAGACCACCTCCGGCGGCGACGCCGCCATCATCGAAAACAAGGCGCAACTCATTGAGTGGCTCGAGGCCGGCTGCAAGCCGCGTGACAGCTGGCGCGTCGGCACCGAGCACGAGAAGTTCCCGTTTTTCACCGACACGCTGCGACCGGTGCCCTATGATGGCGAGCGTTCCATCCGCGCCCTGCTGGCGGGCCTGCGCGCCTGTCACGCCGACTGGGAACCGATCATGGAGGGCGACTGCATCATCGGTCTGCTGGATACCGCCGGCGGCGGTTGCATCACCCTGGAACCGGCCGGCCAGTTCGAGCTCTCCGGCGCCCCGCTCGCCAACATCCATCAGACCTGCACGGAGGTGCACACCCACTTCTCGCATCTGCGCACCGTCGCCGACCCGCTGGGCATCGGCTTTCTCGGCATCGGCGCATCGCCATTGTGGACGCGCGATGAAACTCCGGTCATGCC
>DRPD01000299.1 GCA_011374735.1 Thermopetrobacter sp. | reverse complement strand
GATGCGCGACGGCCGCCCGCCGGTGAAGGAGATGATCGCCGGCGCGCTGCTGTTGCTGGCCGGCGTGCTGCTGCTGATCCCCGGCTTCGTCACCGACGCGGCCGGCTTCCTGCTGCTCATCCCGCCCCTGCGCCGCGCCCTGGCCGGGTTGATCGCCAGCCGCCTCACCGCCCGCGCCGAGGTGCGTTACACCTATCGGACGCGCGACACCGTCATCGAGGGCGAGATCGTCGCGGAAGACGACACACCCGCCCCGCGCCGCCTGCCCGGTGATGACACCACCCCCTGGCGCCGCCCCTGAGCGCGGTCGCTTGTCAGCCCCGCCATCGGCGTGCTAGGGCCTTCAACCAATCCGACAACCCACTTCAAGAGGACGATCCCGACATGGCCAGGAAGAAGGATGCAGCCAACAGCAAGAAGGGCAACGGCGGCACGCCCGCCGCGCAACCCGAGGGCGCGCCGGTGCCGCCGCCGGGCGATCAGCCGCACATCGGCATCATGGGCCAGTATCTGAAGGATCTGTCGTTCGAGAATCCCAACGCCCCGCAGTCGCTGGCGGTGCAAAGCGGCCAGCCGGAGATCAACATCAGCGTCAACGTCAACGCCAACCAGATGGGCGAGACCGACTATGAGGTGTCGCTGGAGCTCGAAGCCCGGGCCCAGCACGAGGGCAAGGTGCTGTTCAATGTGGAGATGACCTATTGCGGCCTGTTCCGCCTCTCCAACATCCCGCAGGATGCGCTGGGCGCGGTGGTGCTGGTGGAATGCCCGCGCATCATCTTCCCGTTCGCCCGCCGGGTGCTGGCCGACGCCACCCGCGACGGCGGCTTCCCGCCGCTGATGCTCGATCCCATCGACTTCGCCGCCATGTTCGCCCAGCGTGTGGCCCAGGAGCAGGAAGCGGCGAAGCAGGGCGGCGGCGAGGCCTGATCACGCTTCGGCCCGGCCCGTGGCCTTCAGGCCGAACGCATACACCAGCGCGATGTCCTTCAGGTGCTCGAAGCGCCCCGATGCGCCGCCATGCCCGGCGCCCATGTGGGTCTTCAGCAGCAATGGGTTGGCATCGCGCTTCTTCTCGCGCAGCTTCGCCACCCATTTGGCCGGCTCCCAGTAGGTGACGCGCGGATCGGTCAGCCCGGCCACGGCGAGGATGGCCGGATAGGCCTGTTCGCGCACGTTGTCATAAGGCGAATAGGCGGCGATGGTCAGGTAATCGGCCTTGCTCTCGATGGGGTTGCCCCATTCCGGCCACTCCGGCGGGGTCAGCGGCAGGGTGTCGTCCAGCATGGTGGTCAGCACGTCCACGAACGGCACTTCGGCGACGATGGCGGCGAACAGGTCGGGCGCCATGTTGGCCACCGCCCCCATCAGCATGCCGCCGGCCGAGCCGCCGTGGGCGACGATGCGGCCCTTGCGGGTATGGCCTTCACCGATCAGGTGTTCGGCCACCGAGATGAAGTCGCGAAAGGTGTTGACCTTGTGCTCGCGCTTGCCGAGACGATACCAGCGGTAGCCCTTCTCCTTGCCGCCGCGCACGTGGGCGATGGCGTAGATCATCCCGCGATCCACCAACGACAGCCGGGCCGTGGAGAAGGCGGCGGGAATGGCGTAGCCATAGGCGCCATAGCCGTATAGCCATACGGGCGCGGAGCCATCGAGCGGCGTATCCTTGTGCCACAGCAGGGTGACGGGGATCTCCTCGCCGTCATGGGCCGGGGCGAAGATGCGGCGGGTCACGTAATCGGCCGGATCGTGGCCCGACGGCACCTCCTGCTCCTTGCGCAACACCCGTTCCCCCGTCGCCATGTCGTAATCATAGGTGCGCGCCGGGGTGGTGGGCGAGGAATAGGTGAAGCGAATCAGCGGGCTGTCGAAGTCCTCGCTGGCCACCGACAGCGACAGCGAATAGGCCGCCTCGGAAAACGCGATGTCGTGTTCGCGGCCGCCGTGCAGGTCGGTGATGACGATCCCCGGCAGGCCGTTCTCGCGCTCCAGCCGGGCCATGAAGCGATCGCTCAGCAGATGCGACAGGATCAGCCGCCCGGGGCGGTGCCCCACCAGCTCGCGCCAATGCTCGCGCCCCGGCGTCGCCACCGCCGTCATGACGATCTTGTAGTCCTCCGCGCCATCGGCGTTGGTGCGGATGTAGAGGGTGCCGCCCGCCTCGTCCACGTCGTATTCCACGCCCCGTTCACGCGCCGCCACGAGGATCGGGGCGGCGGTGGGGTCGTGCGCGTCGATCAACCGCACTTCGCTGGTTTCATGGTCATGGGCGTGGATGGTGATGAAGCGTTTCGAGGAGGTCTTGCCGATGCCGACGAAGAAACCGGCGTCCGGCTCTTCGTAGATGAGCGCGTCCTGCGCCGGATCGGTGCCCAGCCGGTGGCGATAGACGAAGCGCGGCCGGTGTTCATCATCGTGGCGCACGTAAAACAGGTGCTTTCCGTCCTCCGCCCACACCACGTCGCCGGTGGTGTCGGTGATCGCCGTGTCCGTGTCCGCACCCGTTTCCAGATCGCGCAGGCGGATGGTGAAATATTCCGAGCCGCGGGTGTCCGCCGCCCACGCCAGCCAACGGTGATCGGGCGATGGTTCGGCATCACCCAGGTTGAAATAGTCATGCCCTTGTGCCTCCGCGTTGGCGTTCAGCAAGACCTCTTCGACGCCGCCGTCGCGCGGCGTGCGGATGATGCGCGGATGCTGATCGCCGGGGGTGTATGTCGTGGCGTAGGCATAGGGGCCGTCGGTGACCGGCACGGAGCTGTCATCCTCCTTGATGCGCCCCTTCATCTCGGCGAACAGCCGCTCTTGCAACGCTTCCGTGTCGGCCATCATCGCCTGCTGATAGGCGTTTTCCGCCTCGATGCAGGCGCGGATGTCGGCCGGCAGGGCGTCGGGGTTTTTCATCACCTCCCGCCAGTTGTCGGCCCGCAGCCAGGCGTAGTCGTCCACCCGTTCGATGCCGTGATGGATGCTCTTGTGGGGGCGTTTTTCCACCTTCGGTGGCCGTGGGGTGCTCATGACTTCTCCTCTTGCGGCCGGAAATCCAGCGCCAGCCCGTTGATGCAATAGCGCGAGCCCGTCGGCGGCGGGCCATCCGGGAACACGTGGCCCAGATGGGAATCGCAGGCCGCGCAGCGCACCTCGGTGCGGATCATGCCATGCGAGGTATCGCGCACCGCCTTCAGCGCCTGATCGGACACCGGCTGGAAGAAACTGGGCCAGCCGGTGCCGGAGTCGTATTTGGCGGCGGAGGAGAACAGCGGCGCGCCACAGGCCACGCAATGATAGGTGCCGGCGTCCTTCAGGGTGTAATAGGGGTGCGAGAAGGCCGGTTCCGTGCCGCACCGGCGGGTGACGCGGAATTGCTCTTCGCTCAGGTGGGAGAAATCGTCGTCGCGGGCCATGATGTCCTCCTGCGGTTGGGCCGATGTTTTCACCAAAAGCGGCGCCGTCATCAATGCTTTTTTCATCATGTGCCGGCATCCTTGGCCGGTGACGCAAGGCGAGCATGCATGCCCGCCCCATCGGCCGCGCCTCAAATCGGCTCACGACTTCGGGAAACGCATGAGCGATCACGCCAAGGATACGGGTTCACCCGCCCCCGGCGGCCTCGACCGCTTGCTCGACGACATCCGCAAGCTGAGCGAAGATCTGGGCGCCGCTGCATCACCCGCGCCGTCCCGGCCTCGCGGGACGGCGCATGATGTTCCCGCGCCCGCCGCCGTGCCGTCATCGCCGGCCGCCCACATGCATGACATGGTGGCGCGCGCCTTCGCCACACCGGAGCACGCCGCGCCCGAAGAGCCGCCGCGAGTGGAAGAGACGCCGCCGCCCACGGCCGAAAAGGCCGATGTGCGCGCCGTGGCGGAACGCCTGCTGGTCATCATGAGCCGCCCCGACAGCGAGGCGACGGCCCAGGAGCGCGCGCTGGCCGCCGATCTGCTGTGCGCCATGCTGGAGAAGCTGCCTTGCGGCTTTCACCGGCTGCTCGTGGATCGCCTGTGCATGGGAAGCGCCGCTCACCCGGCCCTGGCCGTGCGGCTGGCGGAGCTGGTGAGCGACGATCTGGCCGAACGGCTCATCATGGAGGCCGCGCTGCCCGATCCGGTGCTGTTGCGCCTGTTGCGGCTCAAGCGCCCGTTCATCGCCACCGCCATCGCCCGCCGCGCCGATCTCTCCGCCGTCATCGCCGCCGCCGTGGCGATGACCGGCGACGCGGCGGCCATCGGCGCCTTGTTGCGCAACCGCGGCGCGCGGCTTGGGCCCGACCTGTTCCCCTCGCTGCTGCGCGTCGCGGAGGAACATCCGCCCCTGCGCCCGCTGCTGGCGTCCCATGCCGATCTGCCGCCGAAGCAGGCCATGGCGCTGTTCTGGCATCTCGACGCGGCCGGCCGGCGGCTGCTCCTGAAGCGCATCTGCGGCGGCGGGCGCAGCTTGAAGGAGCTGCTGGACATCGCCACCAACGGACGCCCAGCGGCGGTGCCCAGGGAGCGGCTGCACGAGCTGGAAGGCGCCATCGGCGCCCTGGCGCTGGGCGACGTGGAAGGAGCGATCGGCCAGTTGCGGACGCTGAGCGGCCTCGACGAAGCGCTGCTGCGCCGCATCGCCACCGACGGCGGCGGCGAACCGCTCATCATCCTGATGAAGGTGCTGGGCTACCCGCGCGCCCTGCTCCCGGCCGCCATCGCCCGTCTCGCATCCTCCCCCGCCAGCCCGTTCACCAGACGGCCCGACCCGCCAGACCTGCAGGCCCTGTTCGACGCGCTGGCTAACGACACCGCCCGCCTCGCCGTGCTGTATTGGGATTCAGAAACCAGAAGCCAGAAATCAGAAGCCAGAAGGTGATGCGGGGCGCTGCTCCGGCATACCCTCTGGCATTGTGGTTGAGGATATGCCGCACTTCCTCTGGCGATCGTGTTTGAGGTCATGCCGGAGCGGTGCATCGAACGCCATTCTGGTTTCTGGCTTCTGGTTTCCGGCTTCTGGTTTCCGGTTTCCGGTTTCTGGTTAGTGCGCCTCGGCCCAGTTGTCGGCCGCCGCCGCCTCCACCTTCATCGGCACCGTCATGTGAATGGCCGGTTCGGCCGCCGTTTCCATCACCTCGGTGACGGTGGCGATGGTGGCCGCCACTTCCGCCTGCGGCGCCTCGAACACCAGCTCGTCGTGCACCTGCAACAGCATCTTCGCCGACAGCCCGGCGGCCGTGAGCGCGTCGGGCATGCGGATCATGGCGCGGCGGATGATGTCGGCGGCGGCTCCTTGCAGCGGCGCGTTGACGGCGGCGCGTTCGTTGAACGCTCTGACGGTGGGATTGGAGGCGTCGATGTCGGGGAAATGGACGCGGCGGCCGAACATGGTTTCCACAAACCTGTGCTCCCGGGCGAACGCCTTGGTGCGCTCCACGTAGTCGTGGATTTCCGGAAACCGCTTCAGATAGGTCTTGATGTAGTCCGCCGCTTCCGATCGCGGAATCGACAGTTGCCGCGACAGGCCGTGGGCGGAAATGCCGTAGATGATGCCGAAGTTGAT
>DRPD01000298.1 GCA_011374735.1 Thermopetrobacter sp. | reverse complement strand
GATCCGGCATGCGCTGGCCACGAATACACTGGTGGCGCTGGTCAACGGGCATGGGGAAACGCTGGGCTGGATCAATGAAACGCTGCAGCCGCGCGCCGGGCGGCATCTCGCGCAGGCGAGGCTGGCGCTCGATGAGGCGGCGCGGCTCGATCTGGCGCGCATCCTCGTGGAGGGCAGGTTGCGCAACCAGCGCGCGGTGCTGCGGCGGCTGCTCGCCGAACGCAAGAAGAGCGGCCGCAGCCGGCCGCAGAAGGCGCTGGATGCGATCGTCACGATCAGCCGGCTGCTCGGGCGCGGCGAGCGGAGCCGCATTCGCCATGCCCGGGCGATCGATGTCCTGACGGGATATGAGGGGCAGGCCGGCGCGGCCTGGTGGCGGGCGATCGGGGCGCTGGTGCATCCCGATTTCTCCTTTGCCGTGCGGCGGGAGAACTCGGCGGCCGGCATCGCGCTGGATTTTCTCGCCTGGCTGCTGCATCGCGACATCTCGGTGGCGGTGATGCGGGCCGGGTTGCATCCGGGGTTCGGGGCGCTGCATGCGGTCTCCGATCAAAGGGATGCCTGCGTCTATGATCTCATGGAGGAATTTCGCGCCCAGTTCGTCGGCGGGCTGTTCGTGCACGCCAGCAATGCCCGCATCCTGCGGCGCGACATGTTTTCCGGCAGCGGCAAGGGAATCCGCATGAAAAGCGCCGGCGGAACGGCGCTCATTCGCGCCTATGAGCGGCGCGCGGAGGGGCTGGTGAAAAGTCCGCGCGGTGGTCGCCGGGTGCGCTGGCGCATGCTGATGATGGAGCAGGCCCAAGCGCTGTCGGCCCATGTGGAGGGAGGCGGGCACTATCAACCCTACGAGATGAGCTATTAGGGCCGGAAGGGGAAGGCGGGAGATGGGCAGGACCGTGCTGACCTTCGTTATCACCTATGACATCGCCAGTCCGACGATCCGCCGGCGGGTGGCGCGGTATCTGGAAGAGCGCATGACGCGGGTGCAGCTCAGCGTCTTCGAGGCGCGCATGACGGTGGAGGCGGCCAACCGGTTGTTCGATGCGCTGGATGTGCTGATCGAGGATGACGACAGGCTGCGCATGTATGCGCTGAATGCCAGGGGGCTGGAAAAGAGTCGCGCCTCGGGAGGGGCGCCGCTGCCCGAAGACGGTGGCTGGTGGCTGTTGTGAACGTGCAGGAACTGGACAGGCTTCTGCTCCATCCCTCCGGCAGGGAGGATCTGCGCGGGCTGATGCGGTGCTGGCGGGAGGACAGGGTTCTGTTTCGCCTGCCCGGCATGGCCGGTTTCGCGGCGGCGCCGAGCCTGCTGAACAAGGTACGGGGCGCCTGGGGAGCGGTGCTGCTGGAAAGCGGCTCCGTGCAGGTGCGCCAGAGGCGGCCATGCGGCTGGAAACGGGCCTGCGCGGCGGAAATCTTCTTCGGCGCGCGGCCGCTTCTGGAGGTGGCCGGCCAGGTCAACGAGATCACCAAGCCCTATGTGCTGGAGGCCGGGCGGCGGGGGGGCGATCTCGTCATCGTGCTGCGCATCTTCGGCCTTGCCGGCGACTGGCGGCGGGAGGCGGTCATGGCGATGGCGCAGGCATTGCGCGGATCGGTGCGCTGGCGCGATCTGGCCCGGGACGGGGGCCTGTTCGTGCCGCGGGTGGTGGATGTGGCGGAGCCGCGCGAAAGGCGGCTGGAGGGGCTGTCGCCGGTGGCGGGGAAGGGGGAGGAGGCGCAACTGGTCTTCCTTGCACCGGTCGATGCGGAGACGGGCAGGCTGCGGGATGCGCCCTGGCTGCTTTTCGAACGGTTGCGGGTGCGGCTGGCGATGGTTGCGCGCTGGCACGATCTGGACCTTTCCGAATCGTGGGGCCGGCTGGAGGAAGACTGGCTCGGCTGCAGCTATGAGGTGTCGGAAGTTTCCCTGCCGGCGCGGCGCGATGCCGGCATGGCGCGCGGTGGCCACAGATTTCGCAACAGGGTGGACCGGCCGGTGCGGATCGTCATGGCCGGCGCGCTTGGCAATCTCTGGCCGCTTCTGGAACTGGGCCGGCGGGTGCATGTGGGGCGCGGTGCCAGCATCGGGCTCGGCGCCTACCGGCTGGGTGACCGGTCGGCATGGCCGGTGTGACAAGAGGGCGGCGAGGGGCGCAGCTGGGAGCGCGACAGGGGGCCGAGACGGGGGGGCGAGATGGGGGGCGGGATCGGCGCCGGCGCCGGTCAGCCCTCGGCGTCGAGGGTGGCGATCACCGGTACGTGGTCGGATGGTTTGTGCCAGCCGCGCGCCTCGCTCAGCACGTGGAGGCGGGAGACGCGCGGCCGCAGGGCGTCGTTGACCCAGACATGATCGAGGCGGCGGCCGCGATCGGACTTGCGCCAGTCGCGGGCGCGATAGCTCCACCATGTGTAGAGCTTTTCGCGCATCGGCACGAACTGGCGCATGACATCGTGAAACCCGGCGGCACGGCGCGCCGCCTCCAGGGCTTCGGTCTCGACCGGGGTATGGCTCACCACCTTCAGCAATTGCCGGTGCGACCAGACGTCGTTTTCATAAGGGGCGACGTTGAAATCACCGACCACCATCACCGGTCCCTTCCGGCCCTCCTCGATGAGGAAATCGCGAAATTCGGAAAGGAAATCGAGCTTGTGGGCGAATTTGGGATTGGTCGCGGGGTCGGGCGTGTCTCCGCCGGCGGGAATGTAGAAATTGTGCAGGATGAAGCCATCGCCCGCCGGGCCCATTTCGGCGGCGATGTGGCGGGCATCGCCGACATCGCAGAAGCCGGTGCACCAGTCCCGCGCAAACGGATGTCGCGAGACGATGGCCACGCCGTGATATCCCTTCTGGCCATTGACGATGATGTGCGGGTAACCGGCCTTGCGCAGTTCGGCGCGCGGAAACTGGTCGGTGGTGCACTTGATTTCCTGCAGGCAGAGAATGTCGGGGGCGACCTCGGCGAGGAACCGGCGGATGATGGGAAGCCGCAGGCGGACCGAGTTTATGTTCCAGGTTGCGATGTTCAGCATGAAGACCGGGGGCAATCGAGGTGGATGGTGGGTGGCGCGCAAAGACTAGGCGGTTTTCGCGCCGGCGGCCAGACGCCATGCCCCGTTGCCGGCAACAATCGGCAAACGGAAACGCCGGCGGTGCACCGATGCGGCGCGGCCTGGCTGGCGGGCGGCGGCAGTCGTGCCGCGCGGCCTGGCTAGGCGGTGACCTGCCGGTCCAGATAGGTCTTCAGGATGTCGTCGAGACCGGGATCGGCCGGGAAACCGAGTCGCTCGGCCATGTCGGTGTCGACGGCATCGGGCCAGCCGGATACGGTCGCGGTCGTTGCCTCGTCGGGAAGGTAGGTGACGAATTCCGTCATGTCGCATTCGGTGATGCGGGAGAGCCCGGCCGTGATCCCGCCGACGGTGACCGTCAGTCCCGGCATGTTGATGGCGCGGTTTCCGGCAAGACCGGTGGTATCGATGGTCGCGGCGTGGAGAAGCTGGGCGATCG
>DRPD01000297.1 GCA_011374735.1 Thermopetrobacter sp. | reverse complement strand
GGGTTCATATACAGCGCACCGCCGATGACGAACCACGCCGCCGCCGCCGCCACACCGGCGAGAATGATCATTGTCCATGGCATGGTTTTGCTCCTTCCGGTTCGGTTGCTGTATGACGTCGCGCATGGCAACGCAGTCTAGCATAAGCGAACGCATCGCACATGCCTGTGGCGCGAACGTTCTGAACACGCGGCCGCTGGCCGGCAGCTACGGGCTGTCGCTGGAGGTGGTGGAGCTGGCCGACGGGCGCCGGCTGGTGGCCAAGCACGGGCGCGGCCCCAGGCCCGACCACCTGCGGATCGAAGGCTGGATGCTGAAGCGGCTGGAAGGAGAAATCCCGGTGCCACGGGTGCATCTGAGCGAACCCGATCTGCTGGTGATGGATTACATCGCCGGCTCCGGCGGCATGGGCGCTTCCGTGGAGCGGCACATGGCGGAATTGCTCAGCCACATGCACGGACGGCGCCAGCCGTTCTTCGGGCTTCAGCGCGACACCACCATCGGCCCCCTGCCCCAGCCCAACCCGCAAACCGATTCCTGGATCGACTTCTTCCGCGAACATCGCCTGATGTTCATGGCGCGGCTGGCCCATGAGCGGGCCGGGCTGTCCGCGTCGCTGCTGCGGCGCATCGAGCGGTTCTGCGATCACCTCGAAGAATATATCGACGAGCCGGCCCATCCGGCGTTGCTGCATGGCGACATCTGGGGCGGCAACGTGATCGCGGCGGGCGGCAAGGTGGCGGCGTTCATCGACCCGGCGATTTACTGTGGCCACCCGGAATACGATCTGGCGTTCATGACCATGTTCGGCACCGCCGGGCCGGCATTCTTCGACGCCTATGCGGCGCTGAGGCCGGAATTCGACGCCGCCGGGTTCCATAAGGCGCGCAAGGACGTCTATCTCATCTACCCGCATCTGACCCATGTGCTGATCTGCGGGTTGTCCTATGCGTCGGGCATCGACAGCCGCCTGTCGCGCTTCGGATTTTAACGCGGGCGGCGTGACGTGAAATCGCCGGCAAGCTATAAGGCCGCCATGAGCAGGCATGTGACAAGCAAGCGCATCACCGCCCCGGACATCGCGGCGCGCAAGGGAGGAGAGCCGATCGTCGCGCTGACCTCCTATCACGCCCACACCGCCAGGCTGGCCGATGAACACGTCGATCTGCTGCTGGTCGGCGATTCGGTGGGCATGGTGCTGTATGGCCACGGCTCCACCATCCCGGTAACGTTGGAGATGATGATCGTGCACGGCCGCGTCGTCGCCCAGGCCGCCGGGCACGCCCTGGTGGTGGTGGACATGCCCTTCGGCTCCTATGAGGAAAGCCCCGAGCAGGCGTTTCGCAACGCCGCGACGGTGATGAAGGAAACCGGCTGCGGCGCGGTGAAGCTGGAAGGCGGCGAACGCATGGCCGACACCATCGCCTTTCTCACCAGCCGCGGCATTCCCGTCATGGCCCATGTGGGGCTGACCCCGCAATCGGTCAACGCGCTGGGCGGCTTCTTCGTGCAGGGCCGCGAAAAGGCGCAATGGGAAGCGATCGAGCGCGACGCGCGGGCGGTGGCCGAGGCCGGGGCCTTCTGCGTGGTGCTGGAGGCGGTGGCCGAGCCGCTGGCCCGGCGGATCACCGAAACCTGCCCCATCCCCACCATCGGCATCGGCGCCTCGCCGGTCTGCGACGGGCAGATCCTGGTCATGGAGGACATGCTGGGGCTGAACCCGCGCCCGCCGAAGTTCGTGAAGGCTTACGCCGATCTCGCCGCCGCCATCGACGACGCCATCGCCGCTTACGCCAATGAAGTGCGCCAGCGGCGCTTTCCGGCCCCGCAACACACCTATGGCATGAAGAAGAAACCCTGATAACGATTGCCCTCGCCGCCCGCCGCCGCTAGAGAAAGAACGACACATCATCGGCCATCGGGAGACCCCATGAACAAGACGCCGGACAAGCCGTCCTTCAGCCCCGAGGAAGACCTGCTGATCCGCGAGGTCAGCGAGGATTTGCGCCGCGAACAGCTGGAGCAACTGTGGAAGCGCTACGGCAATCTGTTCATCGCCGTCTCCGCCGCCATCGTGCTGCTCGTCGCCGGTTACAAGGGCTGGCAATACTACCAGGCGCGCCAGGCGGAAGCGGCCGGGGCCCAACTCGTCAACGCCGTCTCGCTCATCGAGGACGGCAAGACCAAACAGGCCATGGTGGAGCTGGACGCCATCATCGAGAAGGGCGGCGGCCCCGCCGCCGCGCTGGCGCGGCTGCACAAGGCGGCGCTGTTGAGCAGGCAGGGCAAGCGCAAGGAGGCCATCGCCCTGTATGAGCAGGTGGCGGCCGACGATGCGGCCAGCACGCCGCTGCGCGACGCGGCGCGCATCCGCCACGCCTGGCTGATCGCCGATGACGCCGACGCCGCCACCTTGAAGAAACTGCTGGCCGGCATGGACGTGAAGGGCCACGCCTTCGCCGCGCTGGCCCACGAGGCGCTGGCCCTGGCCGCCATCCGCGCCGGCGACATGACCGAGGCGCGCCGCCGCCTGCAAGCGGTGCTTAACGCCGCCGACACCCCGCCCAACGCCCGCGAACGCGCCCGCGTGCTGCTGGAATCGCTGGGCGCGGGCCAATAGCGCCGGGCCCCGGCTTGTGATGATGATGAAAAGGCCGCCTCATGACCACCATCGCCATCATCGGCCGGCCCAACGTGGGCAAATCGACCCTGTTCAACCGGCTGATCGGCCACCGCCACGCGCTGGTCGATGACACGCCCGGCGTCACCCGCGACTTCCGCGAGGGCGACGGGCGGCTGGCCGACCTTCACTTCCGCGTCATCGACACCGCCGGGCTGGAGGACGACGATCCCGATACCATCAGCGGACGCATGCGCCGGATGACCGAACGGGCCGTCGACGAGGCCGACATCGTGCTGTTCATGACCGACGCGCGCGCCGGCCTCACCCCGGACGATGAATATTTCGCCCGCGCCATCCGGCGCGCCGGCAAGCCGGTGATCGTGCTGGCCAACAAGGCGGAGGGCAAACACACCGAGGCGGGCGTGCTGGAGGCGTATCAACTTGGCCTGGGCGATCCCGTCGCCTTCTCCGCCGCCCACGGCGCGGGGCTGGACGAACTGCACCAGCGGC
>DRPD01000296.1 GCA_011374735.1 Thermopetrobacter sp. | reverse complement strand
GCACCGTGGACACTGCGCCTGCTGCGCACCTCCACCTTCCATCAGGCCGCCATCTACATGGTGGTGTTCGCGCTCTCCGTCGGCGCCATCCTGGGCTATGTCTACTGGCAGACCCTGAAGTTGCTGGACGATCAGGCCGAGGCCGCCATCGCCGCGGAGGTGCAGGGCGTGGCCGAGCAATACGCGCTCAACGGTGTGCCCGGCGTCGCCGCCGTCATCAAGGCCAGAAGCCGCCGTGGCGGATCGGGGCTGTATCTGCTCACCTCTCCCGAAGGCCGGGCCATGGCCGGCAACCTGCGCACCCTGCCCACTCTGGCGCTCAACCGCGAGGGCTGGATCGAGTTCACTTACGGCGTCGATGCCGAAGGCGGCCTGCAGGCCCGCCATGCCCGCGCCTATGTCGTCAAGCTGAAAGGCGGCTATAACCTGCTCATCGGCCGCGATGTCGGCGAGCTGCGCGACTTCGGCCGCATCATCCGCAACACCCTGTTCTGGGCCCTGGGGTGGATGCTGCTGCTGGGCCTGGGCGGCGGCCTCTATCTGTCGCGCAACTTCCTGCGCCGCATCGAGGCCATCACCGCCACCGTCAACGCCATCCGCGCCGGCCGCCTGGCGCGCCGCGTGCCGGTCGGCGACAGCGGCGACGAACTCGACCGCCTGGCCGGAGCCATCAACGACATGCTCGACCAGATCGAGCGGCTGATGAAAGGCATGCGCGAGGTATCCTCCAACATCGCCCACGACCTCAAGACGCCGCTCACCCGCCTGCGCGCCCAGGCCGAGAGCGCCCTGGCCAGCAATGACCCCGAGGCCCACCGCGAGGCCCTGCGCACCACCATCACCAACGCCGACGAGCTGCTCAAGACCTTCCGCGCCATGCTGTTCATCGCCCGCGCCGAATCGGGCCAGGCGGCGGCCGGCTTCGGGCCGGTGGACGTGGCCGCCATCGCCCGCGAGGTGGCGGAGCTGTATGAGCCCATCATCGAGGACGAGAGCGGCACGCTGAAGGCGCGCATCCCCGCCACCGCCCCGGTCACCGGCGACCGCCAGCTGATCGCCCAGGCGCTGGTCAACCTGCTGGACAACGCCCTGAAATACGGCCGCCGCGACGACGCCCCGCCGGACATCACCATCAGCGTCCAGACCACCGCCGATCACGTGGTGCTCAGCGTCGCCGACCACGGCCCCGGCATCCGCGCCGCCGACACCGAGCGGGTCAAGGGCCGCTTCGTGCGTCTCGATGCATCACGCACCGCGCCGGGTTCCGGGCTGGGGTTGTCGCTGGTCGATTCCATCGCCCGCCTGCATGGCGGAGAACTGGAGCTGTCCAACAACCAACCGGGCCTGAAGGCGGCGTTGCGCTTCCCCAAAGCCTGAACCGCCGTTACACTGCCCGCCATGGCGGGCGTTCTCTCCTCCGCGTTCACTCCCTTGCCGCCACCCGCCGATCCGCCGGTGGCGCGAGCCGCCCTGGCGCGGCTGCGCGACAGCGGCCACCCTCTCCATGCCATCGTCAGCGGCGATGAACGCGCCGCCAATCTCCTCACCGCCATCTTCGGCGCTTCTTCCTTCCTCACCCGCGTCATCCTCGCCGAACCGGACTTCGCCGCGCGCTGTTTCAGCGACGATCCGGCCGCGCTGATGCGGGAACTGCTGGCCCATACCCGCGCCGCCGCCGAGGCGGAGAGCGAAGCGGCCATCATGCGCGCCTTGCGCCGCATCCGCCGCCGCGTCGCCCTGTTGGTGGCGCTGGCCGACATGGCCGGTTACTGGCCCTTGCAAACGGTGATGGAAAACCTCACCGCCTTTGCCGACGCCGCCGTTTCCGCCGCGCTCGCCTTCTGTCTGCGCGACCTGCACGCGCGCGGCCGGCTGCGCCATGCCGATCCCGCCGCGTCGGGCCTGTTCGTACTGGCCATGGGCAAGCTGGGCGCCGGCGAGCTGAACTACTCCTCCGACATCGACCTCATCGTTTTCCACGACCCCGGCCGCGCCCCGCTGGCCGCCGGCGAAGAGGCCGGCCCGCTGTTCGTCCGTCTTGTCCGGCGGCTGGTGAAAATCCTTTCCGAAACCACCGGCGACGGTTATGTGTTTCGCACCGATCTGCGCCTGCGCCCCGATCCCGGCTCCACTCAGGTGGCCATCAGCACCGAAGCGGCCTTGCTCTACTATCAGTCCACCGGCCAGAACTGGGAGCGCGCCGCCATGATAAAGGCCCGCCCCTGCGCCGGCGACATGGCGCTGGGCGCGGCGTTTCTGAGCGAGTTGTCCCCGTGGATATGGCGCAAGCATCTGGATTTCGCCGCCATCGCCGACGTACAGGCCCTGAAACGCCAGATCCACGCCGTGAAGGGCCACGGCGAGATCGCCAGCGCCGGCCATGACATCAAGCTCGGCCGCGGCGGCATCCGTGAGATCGAATTCTTCGTGCAGACCCAGCAGCTCATCGCCGGCGGCCGCGACCCCTCCCTGCGCGGCCGCGCCACCCTGGACATGCTTCACGCGCTGGCCCGGGCGCGCTGGATCACGCCGCCGGTGGCCGGCGAGATGGACGCCGCCTATCGCGAATTGCGGCGCCTCGAACACCGCCTGCAGATGCTCCACGACCACCAGACCCAGACGCTGCCAACCGACGACGCGGCGCTGGAATGTTTCGCCCGCTTCGCCGGTTTCGCCACCCGTGAGGATTTCGCCGCTCATCTGCGCCCCATTCTCGAAACCGTGCAGGGACATTACGACGCCCTGTTCGCCGATCAGCCGGAACTGGCCGTGCAGCAGGGGTCGCTGGTGTTCACCGGCGTCGATGACGATCCGGAAACGCTGCGCACCCTGGCCCGCCTGGGCTTCGCCCGCCCGGCCGACGCCGCCCGCCTCATCCGCGGCTGGCACTATGGGCGCTACCCGGCCATGCGCGCCGAAACCGCCCGCGAATCCCTCACCATGCTGACGCCGGCCCTGCTCGCCGCCATCGCCCGCGCCGGCGACGCCGACGCCGGGCTGGCCGCCTTCGACCGCTTTCTGCAAGGGCTGCCGGCCGGGGTTCAGCTCTTCGCGCTGCTGCGGGCCCATCCGAAATGGCTCGATCTGCTCATCACCATTCTGGTCACCGCGCCGCTGCTGGCCGCCCAGCTGGCCCGCCGCCCGCGCCTGTTCGACGCCGTGCTGGAGCCGGACTTCTTCGCGGAATTGCCTGACGGGAAGGAAATCGGGCGGATGCTCGCCGCCGCCGCGCCCGAAGAACTGGACGACGAGGATACCCTCGATGCAACGCGCCGCTTCGTCAACGAGTGGAAATTTCGCATCGGCGTGCGGCTGATCGCCGAAACGCTCACCCATCAAGAGGCGGAAGCGGCCTGCGCGGCGCTGGCCGAAGCCGCTATCGGGCGCATGCTGCAACTGGCCGAACGGCAGATGTGCCGCGCCCACGGGGTGGTGGAGGGCGGCGCCATGAGCGTCATCGCCATGGGCCGCCTGGGCGGGCGGGAGATGACCGCCACGTCCGATCTCGATCTCATCATCGTCTGCGACTTCCCGCCCGATGCCGAAAGCGCCGGCCCCCGCGCGCTGGCCGCCGGGCAGTATTTCTCCCGTCTCGCCCAGCGCCTCATCAACGCCCTCTCCGCGCCGACGGCGGAGGGAACGCTCTACGAGGTGGACATGCGGCTGCGCCCCTCCGGCTCACAGGGGCCGGTGGCCACTCATATCGCGAGCTTCGCCGCCTATCATGCCGAAAGCGCCTGGCTGTGGGAGCATCTGGCGCTCACCCGCGCCCGCGCCGTCGCCGGGCATGCCGCGCTGGCGCGGCGCGTCGGGAAGATCGTGCGCGCCACGCTGACCCGCCGCCGCGACCCGCGCGCCGTATGGGCCGAGGTGGCCGCCATGCGCCGCCGCATCGGGAAGGAGAAGCCGCCCCATTCCGCATGGGACATCAAGCTGGCCGCCGGCGGCCTGATCGACATCGAGTTCATCGTCCAGGCGCTGCAACTCGTCCACGCCCGCGCGCACCCGTCGATCCTGCATCAGAACACCGCGCAGGCGTTGGCGGCGCTGCGCGATGCGGGCCTGTTGCCTGAAACGGAAGCGGAACAGCTCTCAGCGGCGCTCGATCTCTATCAGCGTCTCATCCATATCTTGCGCCTGTGCGTGCGCGAAGGGTTCCGCCCCGCTGGGAAAGAGGTGCCGGAAGGCTTCGCGCGTCTCGTCGCCGCCGCCACCGGCGCCCCGGGTCTGGACGCCGCCACCGCCACCTTGCGCGATCATCAGCGGCGCGTCACGGAGATCTTCGCGCGCTTCACCTCAGCATCGTGAGGTGAGGGGAGGGGGCGCTCAGGCCACCCGCTGCGCCGCATCCGCGGCCCGCCCCCCGGCCCGGCGCGGCAGGATCACCGTCACCGTGGTGCCTTCGCCAGGTGTGCTGGCGATCTCCAGCCGCCCGCCATGCATTTCCACCAGCGAGCGCGAAATGGCCAGCCCCAGCCCGGAGCCGCCGTTGCTGCGCCGGGTGGCGCTTTCCACCTGCTCGAATGGCTGGCACAGCTTCTCGATCATCTCCGGCGCGATGCCGATGCCGGTGTCGCGCACCATCAGCCGCACCTGCTCGCCGCCGGCCTCCGCGGCCACCAGGATGCGGCCGCCCGCATCGGTGAACTTGATGGCGTTGGACAACAGGTTGATCACCACCTGCTTCAGCCGCCGGGGGTCGGCCATCAGCGTGAGCCGCGGCACCTCCACCGCCAGCGCCAGCTTCTTCTCCCGCGCCTCCGAGGCCAGCATCTGCGCCGCCTCCGATACGACCCGCGCCAGATCGGTCTTCTCCGGCCGCAGCGCCATGCGCCCGGCCTCGATGCGCGCCATGTCCAGCATGTCTTCCACCAGCGTCAGCATGTGGCGCGCCGACGCGCCGATGTGCGCCGCGTAGTCCCGATACTTCTCCGGCAGCGGCCCCAGCACCTCGCCGCGCATGGTGTCGGCGAACCCGATGATCGGATTGAGCGGCGTGCGCAACTCGTGGCTCATGTTGGCCAGGAATTCCGACTTGGCGCGGTTGGCCGCTTCCGCCGCTTCGCTGGCCCGCACGTATTTGTCCACCAGATCGGCCAGCCGCTGGTTCTTCATTTCCACTTCCTGCCGCGCCTGCTCCAGCTCGCCGACGATCTTCTTCAGCTCCCGCTCGGAGCGTTGCAGCTGCTCCTGCTGGCGCTTCACCTCGGTGATGTCGGTGCCCACGGAGACGAAGCCACGATCGCGGATTTGCCGTTCGTTGATCTGATACCAGCGCCCGCCGGCGGTCTGCACTTCCGCGACGACTTCCTCGCCGCCGTCGTCGCCGGGAATGCGGGTGCGGCTGTGCACCGTCGGCCGCCGCGCCGACTTCATCAGCTCCTCATAGGGCGTGCCCAGTTTGCAGGCGTCGTCGTCCAGCGCGTGAAACTGGCGGAACTGCGAATTGCACATCACCAGCCGGTTCTTGGCGTCCCACAGGGCGAACGGGCCGGAGATCGCCTCGATGGCCTCGCGCAGGCGCAGCTCCGCCTCGCGGCTTTGCGCGCTCACCTTCTTCTGTTCGCTGATGTCGATGGCGATGCCCACCAGATGCGGCGCGTCTTCCTCCTGTCCCGTCACCAGCGCGCCGCGCGCCCTGAGCCACACCCAATGGCCTTCCGCGTGGCGCAATCGAAAGCGATGATCGAACGACCGCCTGCCGCCGGTCAGCATGTCCTCCAGCAATTGCGCGATGGGCGTCTCGTCCGGATGCTGGCGCGCCGCGATATCGCCATAGGAGAGATATTCGCCCGTCTGCTCCATCCCCAGAAGTTCATACATCGAGGCCGACCAGAACACCCGCCCGCGTGCCACGTCCCAGTCCCACAGGCCGCAGCCGCCCTTGTTCAGCGCCGCGTCGAGCTTGGTGGTGGCGGTGTGCAGCGATTCCGCCGCCTCCATCGCCTGCGCCGCCTTGGCGTTGAAGGCCAGGTTGAGCGCCCCGATCAGCAACAGCGTCAGCCCCGCCGCCAGCGCCAGCAACCGCGCCCGCCGCCACCAGCCGGCCAGCGCCGCCTCCACCGGCTGCAACACCACCAGCGCGCCCGGCACGCCGGCCAGCGCGACCGAAACGGCGAGCCACCGCAAGCCGCGCACGTCGATCCGCCGCACGTTCGCGCCATCGCCGGCGCGCCCGAGATCGGCCAACGGCGGCGCCGTGAGGCGCTCTCCACGCGCCGCCCCCGGCCAGCGCGCGGTGATGGAGCCGGACGCATCGACCACCAGATAGCGCCGCCCATCGGCAAGGGCGGAAGCACTCAAAATCCGGCCCAGATCGTCATCCACCGGCATGCGCGCCGTCGCCGCTCCCGGCACTCGCAGCAAGCGCGACAGCTGGTGCGCCGCCACCTGCGCCTGCAGGGACGTCAGCCGCTGCTGCACGTCCAGCATCTGGCCGCGCAGTTGCCACAGATGAGCCGGCAAGGCCGTGGCGATGAACAGTGCCGCCAGCGCCGTGAGCACGTTGACGATGCGTTTCAGGCGCGGCGTGTTCACGGCGCCGATGTGCGAAGGGATGTCGCGCCGCGAGCGGCCCTCGTGCGCGTGTGCGAAAAGTTCTTCCAGCCCCGTGCGCGCCATCAGGCCCGCTCCCGATCAAGTGCCCCTCGAATGACCAGCCAGCCCAAGCTGGTTGCGCATCCGTGATGAAATGGATGCGAATCATCTGTTCTATTGATTCGGATCGCGGAGGCTTTGTCCAGCGCCCGCCATCGCCATGCCGGCCGCCCATGTGTTCATGCGCATTGAATCGGTTGCGAAACGAAGGGAAGAACTCACGCGACCGCGCCCATGCCGCCAGTGACGACAACCATTAAGCGAGGGAACTGTTAAGAGACTCTTAATAGGCGTGTCGCGACGGCGCTCGCACGATCGGCAAAAACCCTTGGAGAACCGCCCCGCGCGGGCGTCGCGCCTCTTGTTTCCGCACGGCCTTTTGGGCAAGCTGCCGCCACCGGCGCGCCGCGAGGGGAGGACATGGAACAGGGTCAGTCGCCATCGGCCGAAACGCCGTTGCTGCAAGTGCGCGGCATCACCCGCCGCTTCGGCGAGGTGGTGGCCAACGACGCCGTCTCGCTGTCCGTCATGCCCGGCCAGATCCATGCCGTGCTGGGCGAGAACGGGGCCGGCAAGTCCACCCTGGTGCGCATCATCTACGGCGTCATCCGGCCCGACGCCGGCACCATCTCGCTGAACGGCAGGCCATTGCGCGTCACTTCACCGGCCGAGGCCAGAAGGGCCGGCGTCGGCATGGTGTTCCAGCACTTCTCGCTGTTCGAGCCGTTCACCGTGGCGCAGAACATCGCCCTGGCGCTGGGCGGCAAGGCGGCGGCGTTGGCCGATCGCATCCGTGATGTTTCGCGCGCCTATGGCCTGCCGCTCGACCCGGATGCGCTGGTCGCCGATCTGTCGGTGGGCGAACGCCAGCGGGTGGAGATCGTGCGCTGCCTGCTGGCCGATCCGCGCGTCATCATTCTCGACGAGCCGACGTCGGTGCTCACCCCGCAGGAGGCCGAGGGCCTGTTCGCCACCTTGCGCACCCTGGCCGGGGAGGGCCGCGCCATCATCTACATCACCCACCGCCTGCGGGAGGTGCGCGAGCTGTGCGACGCCGCCACCATCCTGCGCCATGGCCGCGTCGTCGCCAGCGTCGATCCGAAGACGGAAACCGCCGCCTCGCTGGCCCGCCACATGGTGGGGGCGGACATTCCCGCCGTGCGCGCCGCCCCGCCGGCTGAGCGCCCGGGCGCGCCGCTGCTGCACGTGCGCGATCTGACGCTGCCCGCCGACGGCCCGTTCGGCGTCGCCCTGTATGGCGTTTCGCTCGATGTGCGCGGCGGCGAGGTGCTGGCCATCGCCGGGGTGGCCGGCAACGGCCAGCGCGAGCTGTTCCGGGCCCTGTCCGGCGAGCGGCTGGCCCAGGCCCGCGGCGTCATCTGCATTGGCGGCCATGACGTGTCGCTGGCCGGCATCAACGCCCGCCGCGCCGCCGGCGCCGCCTTCGTGCCGGAAGAGAGGCTGGGCCATGCCGCCGTGCCCCACATGAGTCTGGCCGGGAATCTGCTGCTGACCCGCCACGCGGTGGATCGCGATCTGGTGCGCCGCGGCGTCATCTCCTGGCGCCGCGCCCGCCAGCGGACGCAGCGCATCATCGACGAACACGACGTGCGCGCCGCCCGGCCCGACAGGCCCGCCGCCGCGCTTTCCGGCGGCAATCTGCAGAAGTTCGTCATGGGCCGCGCGCTTGACCGCCATCCGAAGGTGCTGGTGGTCAATCAGCCCACCTGGGGCGTCGATGCCGCCGCCGCCGCCGCCATCCGCCAGCGGCTGGTGGATCTGGCCCGCGCCGGGGCGGCGGTGCTGGTCATCTCGCAGGATCTCGACGAGATTTTTCAGATCGCCGATCGCATCGCCGTCATCTCGCGCGGCGAGCTCTCGCCCGCCGTCGCCGTTGAGGAAACCGACCGCGAGCGCATCGGGCTGGCCATGGCCGGCGGTTTCGAGCGCCGCCACGCGCCGGGAGCGGGCGCATGATCGTGCTGCGCAAACGCCCCGCGCCGTCGCCCCTGTGGCGCTGGCTGGCGCCGCTGCTGGCCCTGGCCCTGGCGGTGGCCGCCGGGGCGCTGCTGTTCGCGCTGATGGGCCACGATCCGCTGCAAAGCCTGTATGTCTATTTCATCGAGCCGCTGACTTCCGCCTGGTCGCTCTCGGAGCTGGTGGTCAAGGCCACGCCGCTGGTGCTCATAGGCGTCGGGCTGGCCATATGCTACCGCGCCAACGTCTGGAACATCGGCGCGGAGGGCCAGCTCATCGCCGGTGCCATCGCCGGTTCCGCCATTCCGGTGCTGCTGCCGGGCTGGAACGACCCCACGGCGCTCATCGCCATGTTGCTGCTGGGCGCGCTTGGCGGCGCGGCCTGGGCCGCCGTCCCGGCCTTTCTCAAGACCCGCTTCAACGCCAACGAGATTCTCACCTCGCTGATGCTGGTCTATGTGGCCGGGCTGCTGCTGGACTGGCTGGTGCGCGGGCCGTGGCGCGATCCGGGCGGCTTCAATTTCCCCAAGACGGTGAGCTTCGAGGGCTGGCACGTCATGCCGGTGCTCACCGGCCGGGTGCACATCGGCGCGGTTCTCGCCGTGCTGGCGGTGCTGGCGCTGTGGTTCGTCATGGCCCGCGGCCGGGCCGGTTTCGCCGTGCGCACCGTCGGCGCCGCGCCGCGCGCCGCCATGTTCGGCGGCTTTTCCGAAGCCCGCGTCGTGTGGGGCGTGTTCCTGCTCTCAGGCGCGCTGGCCGGGCTGGCCGGCATCGCGGAGGTGGCCGGCAGCATCGGCCAGTTGCAGCCTTCCATCTCGCCCGGCTATGGCTTCACCGCCATCATCGTCGCCTTCCTGGGCCGCCTGTCGCCGCCGGCGGTGCTCTTCGCCGGGTTGCTGCTGGCGCTCACCTATCTGGGCGGCGAGGCGGCGCAGCTGGCGCTGAACATCTCCGACAAGGTGGCGCAGGCCTTTCAGGGGCTGCTGCTGTTCTTCATCCTCGCCGCCGACACGCTGGTTCACTATCGCATCACCTTCAGACATCGCCTGAGCGCGGGGGAGGGGGCCTGATGGGCGCGTTCGAGGCGTTCATGCTGACCGTCATCGCCGCCGCCACGCCGCTGCTGCTGGCCGCCGTTGGCGAGCTGGTGACGGAACGATCCGGCGTGCTCAACCTCGGCGTGGAGGGCATGATGACCGCCGGCGCCGTGGCCGCCTTCGCCACCGCCCAGCTCACCGCCAGCCCGTGGCTGGGCGTGCTGGCCGGTCTGGCCGCCGGCATGGCCTTGTCGCTCGTCTTCGCCGTGCTGGTGCTGACGCTGGCCGCCAATCAGGTGGCCACCGGTCTGGCGCTGACCCTGCTGGGCCTGGGGCTGTCGGGCCTGTTGGGGGCCGGGTTCGTCGGCCTGCCGGGTGAGCGCCTGCCGAAGCTGGAGGTGGCGGGCCTGTCCGACCTGCCACTCGTCGGGCCGCTGCTGTTCGGCCATGACGCGCTGGTCTATGCCTCCTTCGCGCTCACCATCGCCGTGTGGTGGTTCCTGTTCCACACCCGCGCCGGGCTGGTGCTGCGCGCCGTCGGCGTCAACCACGACGCCGCCCACGCGCAAGGGTTGCCGGTCATCGCGGTGCGTTATGGGGCGGTGCTGTTCGGCGGCGCGCTGGCCGGCCTGGCCGGCGCCTACCTGTCGCTCAGCTACACCCCGCAATGGATCGAGAACATGACCGCCGGGCGCGGCTGGATCGCCCTGGCGCTGGTGGTGTTCGCCACCTGGCGGCCGGGCCGGGCGCTGGCCGGGGCCTACCTGTTCGGCGCGGTGTGGATCCTCGGTCTGCATGCCCAGGCGCTGGGCGTCGGCCTGCCCTCGCAGCTGCTCAGCGCCTTGCCCTATCTGGTCACCATCATCGCGCTGGTGGTCATCTCGCGCAACCGCACCCTGACGCTCACCAACACCCCGGCCAGCCTCGGCCAGCCCTTCGTCCCCGACCGTTGAGAGCCCTGCGTGTCTTCTCCCACATACGGGCGCTTGGCTCAGGCGTAGGGAAGAACCTTCAGGAGCAGAACGGAGTGACCGTCCTCATCCCCTGCCAACCGCCTTGCCCCAAAATACGGGTGGTTGGCAGGGGATGAGGATGGTCTTCAGAACAAGATGAAAATGTGCCCTTCCCTACCCCCTGCCAACCGCCTTGCCCCAAAATACGGGTGGTTGGCAGGGGGTAGGGAAGGACCTTCAGAACCAAAATAAACGAGGGCGTAGGGAAGGACCTTCAGAACCAGGATAAATGCCGGGAAAACATGTGGGAAGCCGAACTTGGGGCTTTTCCCGTCGCCGCCGGCGGGGTATCTGGGCATCGGGAAGGGTTCGTATCGTTCGTCATCATCCGGGAGGATCGGGAGAGATGAAAGGATTCAAGCTGCTGGCCGCGGCGCTGGCGCTGGCCGTTTCGGCCACGCTGGCCCAGGCGGAGAAACTGAAGGTGGGCTTCATCTACGTCGGCCCCGTCGGCGATCATGGCTGGAGCTACCAGCATGACCAGGGCCGCCAGGCCATCGAAAAGGCGCTCGGCGGCAAAGTGTCCACCAGCTATCTGGAGAAGGTGCCGGAAGGCCCCGACGTGGAGCGCGCGCTGGAGCGGCTGGTGCGCGCCGGCCACAAGCTGATCTTCGCCACCTCGTTCGGCTACATGGACAGCGTCATCAAGGTGGCGAAGAAATATCCCGACGTGAAGTTCGAACACGCCACCGGCTACAAGCGCGCCGCCAACGTCGCCACCTATTCCTCGCGCTTCTACGAGGGCCGCTACATCATCGGCCAGATCGCCGCGAAGATGTCGAAGAAAGGCATGGCCGGCTACATCGCCTCCTTCCCCATCCCGGAGGTGGTGCGCGGCATCAACGCCTTCCTGCTCGGCGCGCGTTCCGTCAATCCGGACTTCAAGATCAAGGTGGTGTGGGTCAACACCTGGTTCGACCCGGGCAAGGAGGCCGACGCCGCCAAGGTGCTGATCGCCCAAGGTGCCGACATCATCACCCAGCACACCGATTCCACCGCGCCGATGCAGGTGGCGGCCGAGAAGGGCGTGTATGCCTTCGGTCAGGCCTCCGACATGATCAAGTTCGGGCCCAGGACCCAGCTCACCGCCATCATCGACGACTGGGCGCCCTATTACGTCTCGCGCGCCAAAGCGGTGCTGGACGGCGGCTGGAAGAGCACCGACACCTGGGGCGGCCTGAAGTCCGGCATGGTGGTCATGGCGCCCTATACCAACATGCCCGATGACGTGAAGAAGATGGCCGAGCAGACGGAAGCCGCCATCCGCGACGGCAAGCTGCATCCGTTCGCCGGCCCGATCCACGATCAGGCAGGCAAGCTGCGGGTGAAGGAGGGCGAAGTGCTCTCCGACAAGGAGCTCTTGGGCATGAACTGGTATGTGAAGGGCGTGGACGACAAGCTGCCCAAGTAAGGCCACTTCAGTTGCCAATGGACGAATCAGAAGGGCCCGCCGGTGTTTGGCGGGCCCTTTTCCCGTGTCGGTCGGTAATCGCCCGTGCGGCGTCACCGCTTGTCCGTCGCCGCTGGCGGCGGCTCGCCATTTTGCCGCGGCGGTGGCGTCTCCGCGCCATTTTGCGATGGTGGTGGCGTGTCCGCGCCATTTCGCGGCGGCGGCGGCCCGTCCGCGCCCTCCTCGCCGCCCGGCGCCGTGGCCACGGAGAAACAGGCGTGATACTGCGCGCGCTGCATCTCGCGGCTGTTGGCGCATTCGGCGAACAGCCGCAGCTCCTCCACCCGGTCGTAATGCATATAGGGCGAGATCAGAAACCGCGTCTTGCCGTCCGGCGTGTTGCCATAGCGGTCGATCCTGCCCTTCATTTCCGGCGCCACGGCCAGAATGGCGTCGCGCAGCCGCTCGTCATGGATGAAGTTGTCCGGCAGCTGGTCGAACGGCCCGTCATAATAGTTGTTGACCATCGAGTTGCCGGCGTAGATGCCGATCAGGATCTTGCGCGGCGCGTATTTGTCCCGGTAGTAGGCGAAGCCGGTGCGTTGGCCCAGCACGATGCGTGGCGACACCCTGGTCGGCAACAGGCGGTCTGAAGACGGCATCTGCTCGTTCAGGATGAAGTGAAAGACCTTCAGCTTCGGATTGAACACCAGATAGAACCCGACGCCGGATTCATCGAACACCGGGCCGATGTATGTCTCGCCTTCCAGCAGCACGCCGGGCGGCGGCTTCACGCCTCTTAAGTCATTGAGCTGGAAGATGACGGTGCGCCCGCGGAAGGTGATGGCGTATTCCAGCTCCGCCTTCTTCTCCACCTTCACGCCGTCTTCCGGCCCCAGCAGGTAGTAGTTGTTCTCCTCGTTGATGTACCAAGGCGTGAACTCCTCGAAATAGGCGAAGTTCACCTTGCCCTTGTCGCGTTCCTTGGCATCGAGCCGCAGGTTGCCGGCATAGCGGATGCCGTTGTGGATGAACGAGAAGTAGTAATAGTTCTCCGTCGGATAGACCTTCACCTTGTCCGGCAGCGCGTTGAGGATGAAGGCCAGCACGTCACGGTAATTGGTGATGTCGAGATCGTTTTTCTGGCGCGCCGCCTCGACCATCTGCTGGTTGGTGTGCAGCACCGGCAAGGTGCGGGCCTTGTCCTGTCCGGCCGCCGCCGGGACGGCCGCGGCGGCCAGGCAAAGGCCCAGCCGCAAGAGCGTGGATAAGCGAATCATGGCGTATCCTCATCGACGTGGTTGCTTGGGTTCGTGCATGGGGCCGGCGCCCCGGATGGAGCGCCGGCCGATGGATGTCACCTGCAGGGACGTTTTACTGCAACCGCGGGATCGGTGGTTGTTGCGGTTTGCCCTGCCCGAAGGAGCGGCCCCGGACGTGATAGCTGCGCCCCTTGGTGTGCAAGGAGCGTTGCACGTTGTGAGCGGAGCGCCCCTTGCCATGGGTGGAGCGCCTGGCGTCATGGAACGAGCGCCCCTTCAAGTGCCACGAGCGCCGCACCTGGTGGTAGGAGCGCCCCTTGGTGTGGAACGAGCGCCCGGCGGCGTGCCACGAGCGCCGCACCTGATGGTAGGAGCGTCCCTTCACGTGCCGCGACCGCTTGGCGTCATGGAACGAGCGTCCTTTGGTGTGCCACGAGCGCCGCACCTGATGATAGGAGCGTCCCTTGGTGTGCCACGAGCGCCCGGCGGCGTGATAGGAGCGTCCTTTCACATGCCGTGACCGCTTGGCGTCGTGGAACGAGCGCCCCTTGGTGTGCCACGAGCGCCGCACCTGATGATAGGAACGCCCCTTGGTGTGCCACGTCCGCCCGGTGGCGTGCCACGAACGGCCCTTGACGTGGATCGAGCGTCCCTTCACGTGCCACGAGCGGTTCAGCAGGTGATAGGAACGTCCCTTGGCGTGCCACGTCCGCCCGACCACGTGCCAGGAGCGCGGCTTGACGTGGAAGGTGCGTCCCTTCACGTGCCATGACCGCAGCTTGTTGTGATACGAGCGCCCCTTCACATGCCACGACCGGCCGATGTTGTGCCACGAGCGGCCCTTGACGTGGATCGAGCGCCCCTTGGTGTGCCACGAGCGGCGCAGCAGATGATAGGAACGGCCCTTGGTGTGCCACGTCCGGCCGACCACGTGATAGGAGCGCGGCCGGGAATGATAGGTGCGGCCACGCACGTGCCATGAACGCAGCTTGTTGTGCCAGGAGCGGCCCCTGATGTGCCACGACCGGCCGATGGAGTGCCACGAACGGCCTTTCACATGCCATGACCGGCCACGCCAATGCCACGACCGGCGCAAGGAGTGCCAGCTGATGCGCGGATTGTGCCACGACCGGCCCTTGAAATGCCACGACCGGCGCAGCGTGTGCCAGCTGCGCGTCTTGTAGTGCCAGGAGCGCCGCGCCGTGTGCCATGAGCTGGTGCGGTAATGCCACGAGCGCCGCGCCACGTGCCACGAGCCGTAGCGGTAATGCCACGAGCGCGTCCGGTAATGCCACGACAGGCTGCGATAGTGCCAGGAGCGCGTCCGGTAATGCCACGAGCGCCCGCGGGTGTGCCAGGAGCGGCTGCGGTAATGGCCGCTGGACACCAGCTTGTTGTGGCTTATCCTCAGGGTATGCGCCGGCGGCGGTGGCGGTGGAGTCGGAATGCTCACCGGCGGTGGCTGCGGCGCCTCCACGGGCACCGGCGCGGCGGCCGGCAGGATATCCACCGCGCAGGTGCGATAGACCTCCACGTCGCCCGGCCGGGTGGCGTCATCACGGCTCAGCTCTTCCGGCAGCGGCTGGCCATCCACCCCGACGTTGATATCCGAATCGATCATCACCGAATTGAGCGGCCCGCGCGGTTCCCCGCCGCCGGCGATGGCGGCCGGCTGCACCGGGGAGGGGATCAGCGGCGCGATGATGTTGGCCGGCAGGCCGGCCAGCCCGTGCACCTCGCTGCCGTCATCGCGCAGACCGGAAGCCGGATTGGCGCACCGGCCCTCCGGCGAGCACAGGGAATCGCCGCTCATCCAGAGGCGCGCGTCCGGCTTGGCCAGATCGATGCCATCGGCCTTGCGGCCATAGCCGAAATCCACGCCGCCCGCCGCGTTGCTCCTCAGGATAGGCGGGTTGGCCCGCAGGCGGAAGCCCACGTCGTGCCGCCCGGCCACTTGCCACACGCCGCTGGGCAGCAGCTTGTAGCGCAGCACCCGCGATTCATGCGCGAAGGCGAACGGCTTGCGCTGCCCGGGCCTCAGGTTGCGCACCATGCCCCGTTCGGCCAGCGCCATGTCGGCCTGCGGCCCGCAACGTTTGAAGGCGATGTCGGACACCGCGTGCGATACCCCCTGTCCGGCCCGCGGCGCGCCGGCGGTGAAGAAGGCGGGCAGGGTGAATTCCAGCCGCACGTCGGCCGGATCGAAGCGGCCGTCGGCGCCGATGCCGATCGACCACACGCTGTTGGCCTTGTCGGCCCCGGCCGTCGCCCATTGCGGATTGCCGAACGCCGCTGAACCCCACACCGAATAATACAGCCGCACCCGGCCCTTGGCGTCCTGGCGCACCGCCAACCCGTAAACCCGGCGGCGGAAGTCGGCGTAGTTCCAGCACGCCGGCGTGCGGTCGAAGGCGCCGGAGGGGCAGTCGGCAAGGCGTGCCGTGGATGCCGGATCGAACGCCACCACCGGCCGCGCCTCGCGCGTCCCGCTGGCCGCGTTGAGGAAGTCGCTGCGCCCCTGCACGCCATGATCGAAGCGGCCCAGCTCGTTGCCCTTCAGACCGAAGCGGTGGATCATGCCCGTTTCCAGATCGGAGACGAACAGCTGCTTGTGGGCCGCGTCATAGGCGATGTTGCCCAGCGCCGGGCCGCTGTTGGCGCGCCCGTCGAGCGTCACGCGGGCGAAGATTTCCGGCTGATAGTTGTTGGCCGCGTTGAGCTTCCAGATGGTGCCCGGGCCGCCTTTCGGCCCCCACATGCCGGCCATCCAGTTGCCGGCGCCGTCGGTGTGCAGGCCGAAGGCGGAGGTGGCGGTCAGATAGATGTTCGGCGGCTGCGCGTCGTCGAAGGCGATGCCGAACACCTGGCCGGTCTGCGCCGCGGTGATGAACATCCGCTGCGGTTCGTTCAGCCAGTGCTGGCCGCGCCCCTTCGGCGCGCCCGCCAGCCCCATCAGGGAACCGACGATCCCGTTGACGTCGATGATGGTCCGGCCGTCGGCGTCGGTGGTGAACCCGGAAAAGCGGGTGTGAAAACCCTCGCCGGGCTGCACCGGCGGCTCCGCGACGATGGTGGCCGGCGGTGGCGGCGCGGCGGCCGGATCGGCGTCCGGCGGCGGCGCGCCGGCATCATCGGGCGGCGGCGCGGCCGCGGCGTCCGGCGGCGGTGCGTCCTGGGCGAGGGCGGGGGCGAGGGCGGGCGGAACGGCCGCCATCCCCATCAGGCAAACGCCGAGCGCCAGGGCGGTTTTCCAGTCGCGCCCGCCGCCGCGTGCCGCTGAGGCGCGCCGCGGGCGCGAGACGGAAGCGGAATTGACAATTGGACGATCAGTCATGGCAGCAGAGCCTTTGTTGTTACGATGATTCAGTCTCTGCCCCTCTCATGCATAACGATATCGTAATGCGGCGAAATTGGCAACTGATATTCATTCGCACAAACATTAGTAAAAGCGAATATAAGGCCCGCGAGAGGGCGCGGCCCGCTGCGATCAATGCAACGGGCCGGTGGCGTCCGGCACGTCGAGCGAGAAGGTGGGGATCTCCACCTCGAACACCTCGCCGTCATCCGTCTGCATCTGATAGCTGCCGCCCATGAAGCCGCCGGCCGTCGGCAACGGCGTGCCGGAGGTGTATTCGAAGCTCTCGCCGGGGCGCAGGGTGGGTTGTTCGCCGACCACTCCGGCCCCGCGCACCTCCTGCACCCGGCCGCGCGCATCGACGATCCGCCAGTGGCGGGTCAGCAGGGTGACCGTGCGCCGCCCCTCGTTGCGAATGGCGATGTGGTAGGCCCACACGAAGTAGCCCTTCTCCGGCTCCGACTGATCGGGCAGGTATTCCGGCCGCACCGAGATGCGGATGCCATTGGTGGATTTCTCGTACATCCGTCGCCTCCTCAATCCGCCAGCAGCCGCGCCAGCAGCCACAACGCCGGCCCGGCCAGCAATGGCGGTGTCATGTCGCCGTCTCCGTCCAGCGCCGCCCGCCAGCCGGCCGCCAGCAGCGCCAGCAGCAACACCACCAGCCCGGCCGCCGGCGGCAGCCACAGCGCCAGCCAGCCGGCCAGCAGCACCACCGGCAGGAAGGGCGGGCCCGCCCCCCGCTGCGCCAGCCGCCCGCCCAGCCAGCCCAGCGCCGCCAGCAGCCACAGGCAGGCCAGCGCCGCCACGAAGGCGCGCCGCTCCGGCCCCGCCGCCAGCCCCGCCAGCAGCCAGGCCGGCAGCGCCAGCATCAAGGCCGGCGTCAGGTCATGGAACGTGGTGACGGCGCCGCGCATGCCGCCAGTTTGGCCCAAAACCGCCGGCGATGAAAGGCTGAAAAGGCGCGATCAACCCTTGTGCAGCCGCTGCCGCAGGGCATTGAGCACCGCCTGTCCCGGCTGGCCGTTGACCGCCATGCGGCTTTGCATCTGGAACAGGCGGATGGCGTTGGCCGTGCGGCTGCCCATCTTGCCATCCGCCGGGCCGGGGTCGTAGCCCGCTTCCTTCAACAGTTGCTGAATGGCCCGGATGCGCTCCTGATCGGACATCGCGGAGGCCTCATCGGGCGCGCTGTCCTTTGTCAGCGTGGCGGCGGCGGTTTGCGCCCGCGGTTTCCAGGCCGGATTGGTGATCTGCACCACGTTGGCGGCGTTCAGCGGCGTGCGCGGCTTCCACCCCGCCAACCGGCGCTTGATGTCCTCCAGTTCCGGCGTCTTCAGATAGGGTTTCAGCGCCGCGTGCTGCCGCGCCGCGTCGTCATCGCCGGCCCTGGCCGCCAGCGCATACCAGAAATACGCTTCGCGCAGATCCGCCGCGCCGCCCTTGCCGCCGTGCAGCAGCACGGCCAGATTGAACAGCGAATCCGTCAGCCCGTATGCCGCCGCCTGCCTGAACCAGCGCCGGGCGGCGGCGTAGTCGCCTTTCTTCGCCAGCTGCACCGCCAGGTTGTGCATCGCCTTTATGTTGCCGGCCCGCGCCGCCTTCTCATACCAGAAGATGGCCGTATCGCGGTTCTTCACCGCCCCGTGCCCGCGCTCGTGCATCAGCCCGAGGCGGAATTGCGCCGGCGCCAGCCCGCCGCGCGCCGCCCGCTCCATCCAGGTGCGGGCCGAGGCGGCGGCGGCGAGGCTGCCCTGTTGCTTCAGATACAGGCTGGCCAGCAGGAACTGCGCCTTGGCGTCGCCCCCGGCCGCCGCTTCGTGCAGCGCCTTCGGCCCCGGCGCGTCGGCCGCCACCGCCAGAGGCGCGGCCGGCGCGTTGGCCACCGGGCCGAGGCTGGAGGTGGTGATCGGATCGGCCGCGATGCGCGCCGTGTCCTTGGCGATCGTGTCCTTGACGGTCTGGTCCCGGACGGTCTTGCCGGTATTGAGCGGCCGCGCGGCCGGGCGCGGCAAGGCCGAAGCCGCCCGGGCCATGCGTTGCGTCGTGTGCGGCGTCGTGGCGGCGTCGCCGCTCTTGAAGGGCGCCGCCTTCACCGGCGCCGCTGGCCGCGCCGGGCGCTGATTGGTGTTCTGATAGGCCCAGGCCGCCACCGCCACCAGCAGCGCCACCGCCCCGAACAGCAGATGCTTGCGGCTGCCCTGCGCGCCGCCGCCGGCGTCCTCTTCGGGCAGGAAGATGAACCCGCCCTTCTTCTTGCCGCCATTCGGCTCCTTCTTGTTGCTTGTCAGCCGCTCCAGGAACCGTGATTTCCCCGCGCTCACCTCGCCGTCCTCGCCGGTGGCGGGCGCGTGGCGTGTTTTTGCGGCTTCCTTTCTGGCCGGCATGCGCTGGCGCAATTGGGCGCGCAGGCGGCTCAACAGGCTTTCCTGCGCCGGCGCGTCGCCGCTGTCGCCCTGCATGCGCTGGCGCGCCGCCCGCCGGGCCGCGGCGATGAAATCCGTCTCCACCGCCGTGGCGTCACCGCCCTCGGCGTCCGCGGCGCGCACCGCCGCCATGATCTGTTGCGCATCGGGGCCGGGCGCCGCCTGATGATCGCGTGCAGCATCGGCGGGGGGCGTGGCATGCGTCGCCGCATCCGCGCCCGTGTCTGCCTCGGCCGGGCGGGCCACGTCTGCGGCCGCATTGGCGGCCGGCGCGGCGTCGTGCGTCCGGCCCTCCAGCCGCTCGATCTTCTCGATGATGCCGGCCAGCGTCTCATGCACCGCCTGCAACGTCTCGCGGCTGCGCCGATCGCTCTGTTCGCCGGCCTTGCGCACCGCCTCCAGCCCCTCCTTCAAGGCCGCGATCTCGCCGCCGTCGTGGGCCGTCCCCGGCTGTTCCCGCAACAACCGCCGCACGGTGTTTTCGGCGATGCCCTCCACCCGGCGCTCGCCATCCTGCAACAGCGCGAACAGCTCGCCGATGGCCTTTTCCAGCTTCGGCAGGGCCTCCAGCCGTTCGTCCGTGGCCACCACCCGCCGGCGCATCTCCTCGAACTGCGCGGCCAGCGCCTCGGTGGCCTGGCGCGGATCGGCCTGACTCAGCGTCTGCCAGTTCTCTTCCAGCGCCCGCAGGCGCTGTTCCAGATCGGCATGGCCGCCGCCCGCCGATTGCGCCATCAGCGCCTCCAGCTCATCGCGGCTGACGGTGTTTTCCATCTTCAGCGAAAGCTCGGCCAGCGCCGCGCGCAGTTCCTGCACGTCCTGGCGTTCGGCGCTGGCCGCGGCCAGCGCATCGACCCGCGCCTGCAAATCGGCGATCTGCGTCGTCAGCTGTTCAGTCCCGGCGCCGTCCCCGGCCAGGGTGTCGATCTTTTCCTGCAAGGCGGAGACGACGCGCCCGATCTGCGCCTCCACCTCGCCCAGCCGCTTCATGGCGGCGTCACTGACCAGCTGTTCCACCCGCTGCGGCAGATCGCGGCTCGCCGCGTGCACGTCCTCCACCTTTTGCGCCAGCCCGGCCAGGCGTTCCTCGATCAGCTCCCTGACCCGCGCCTCCGCCTCCAGCCGTGCCCGCTCCGCCGTGCCGTGAAAATCGGTCAACCGGCTCTCCACGGCGGCCCGCGCCTGCGCCTCGGCGCTGGCCCGCACGTCGTTCACCTTCAGCGACAGGGCGTCGAGCCGTTCTTCCAGCTGCTTGAGCAGCAATTCGTCGGTGGCGCCGGCCGTGCGTCCGTCCATCGCCTCGACGCGTTCGTGCAGGGCCTTCAGGGCGGCCGCCGTCTGCCGCTCCGTGGCTTCCAGATGGGTGACGATGCCGCTCAGCGCCTCTTCGATCCGCGGCGTGTCCGCGGCGGCGGGGCGCGCATCGCGCAATTGCCGCAACTGCCCGGCGATCTCGCCCAGCCGTTCGTCCACCGCCCCCAGCGCCGCATCGACGCGCCGTTCGTGATCGTCCAGCCGCCGCGCCAGCTCTTCGACCACGGCGGGATCGCGCGCCGGCGCGCCGGCCGGGCCCGCGGCGGGGTGGGCGGCGCCGGCCCTGGCCAGCCGTTCCACCCGCTCGAGAATGGCCGATTCGGAATAGTCATCGGCCTTGCGGCGGGCGGCGGCCTGGCCGCCGGCCTTGGCGCGGATGGTCTCGTTGATCCATTCGCCGATGGTCATGCCGTGCTGCTGCGCGGCCCGCTTCGCCGCCTCGCGCGTGGCGTCGTCGATGCCCTTGATGCTCCAGGTCCTGCGCGCAGCCATGGCCTTGCCCTGTGTTGCGCGCCGCCCACCAGCCGTAAAGAGGGACGGGCGGCGCCGATTCCCCCATGCGACGAAACGTTGACAATCAGGGTTAATATTTCATTAAGCGCCGCCCCGGATGCCGGCGGTGGTTTTCAACAATTTTAGAATGCGACAAAAGTACAAATTGACGCAAACGTCAGTGGCTCGTTAAGAAAGCGCCGTCATCCGAGACGTTGTTCAATCATGGGGGCAGCCATGACCGATGAAGACAAGCACGCGCGCACCTGGAGCATCAGCCAGCTGTGCCGCGAATTCGACGTGACCCCGCGCGCCTTGCGTTTCTACGAGCAGAAGGGCCTGCTCAACCCGCGGCGCCGCGGCTGGACGCGGATCTATGATTACCGCGACCGCGCCCGGTTGATCCTGATCCTGCGCGGCAAGCGGGTGGGCTTCAAGCTCTCCGAGATCAAGGAGATGCTGGATCTCTACCATCTGCGCGACGGTCAGGAGAAGCAGTTGCGGCTGGCCTCGAGAAAGATGCGCGAGCGGCTTGAGGCGCTGAAGCGCCAGCGCGTCGAGCTGGAGGAGGCGATCCAGGAGCTGGAGCGCACCTGCACGGTCGTTGATGGCATGCTCAAGGAGCGCACCCGCAAGGGGTCATGAGCGGCCGCCGAGCAGGCGCAGCGCCCGATCGCGGATCGCATCGGGCGGCCCGTCCGCCGTCAGGCGCGGCCAGTCGGCCGGCGGCGTGAGGTTCCGAAGTTGCATGGTCACCACCGCGCCGGTGGCGTCGGAGGCGTCGCCGCGCCGCGCCGCCACCCGTGCGTGCAGCACGTCGCGCGGCGCATCGAGCCACAGCCCGGTGAACGGCACGCCGGCCGCCCTGGCCACATCGGCGATGGCGGCGCGCTCCGCTTCGCTGCCGAACACCGCGTCCACGATCACCGGCCAGCCCGCCGCCGCCGCGGCCCGCGCCCGCTCCATCAGTCGCGCATACACCTGCCGCGAGGCTTCCGGGGTGTAGGTCTCCGGCGGCAATCGGGTCAGGGGATCGACCCCGGCCATGACCTTGCGCTCGATGTCGGAGCGCAGGCGCGCCGCGCCGGGCCCGGGGGCGAGCAGGGGGGCGAGGCCGGCCGCCAGCGTCGTCTTGCCGCTGCCGGAGAAGCCGCCCACGGCGATGATGCGCGGGGTCACGGGCCGCACGCAGTCGGCGGCGGTGGCCAGCCACGCGGCCATGTGATTCAGTTTCTGCGTTCGCGCCGCCAGGTCCTTGAGTTGATAGGCCAGATCGCGGTTCACCATGGCCCGGATGGCGGCCCGCAGGCCGCTGAACAGCCCCAGCAGGCCGCACCCGGCGTAGTGGGCCGGATCGTCCATCTCCCACAGCCAATTGTTGAGCATGACATTGGCCGCCCGCCGCTGGCCGCGATGCACCAGATCCGCCAGCGGGAAGGCGAGGTCATAGAGAATGTCGATGTCGGTCAGGGTATCGGAAAACTCGATGGCGTCGAACAGCGCCGGCCCCTCCGCCAGCAACACGATGTTGCCCAGATGCGCGTCTCCGTGGCAGCGGCGGATGCTACAAATGCCGGCCCTCTCCCCCTCGCGACCACTTGCGGACACCATTGGGTGGTCGGGAGGGGGAGAGGGCCGGTGCGAGCGCTTCAGCGTAGAATCTGGCGCATCTCCATGGCACCGGCGGATATTGCAAACGCCGGCCCACGCCCCCGCCTGACCACTTGCCGACAATCTGGGTGGTCGGGCGGGGGCGTGGGCTGGTGCGACGCGCTTCAGCGCAGAATCCTGCGCGTCTCCGTGGCAGCGGCGGATGCTACAAATGCCGGCCCT
>DRPD01000295.1 GCA_011374735.1 Thermopetrobacter sp. | reverse complement strand
GAGCTGGCCGTCATCGCCGGGGCGATGCTGGGGGCCGGGCTGGGCTTTCTGTGGTACAACGCGCCACCGGCGCAGATCTTCATGGGCGATACCGGCTCATTGAGCCTGGGCGGCGCGTTGGGGGCCATCGCGGTGGCGGCCAAGCACGAGATGGTGCTGGCCATCGTCGGCGGCCTGTTCGTGCTGGAGACGATCTCGGTGGTGGTGCAGGTGGTCTCCTACAAGCTGACCGGCAGGCGGGTGTTCCGCATGGCGCCCCTGCATCACCATTTCGAGAAGAAGGGCTGGAAGGAGGAGACGGTGGTCATCCGCTTCTGGATCATCTCGGTGATGCTGGCGCTGATCGGGCTGGCCACCTTGAAGCTGAGGTGAGGCCGATGTCCTGCGCCGCCGACATCTTCGCCGGCCAGCGGGTGGCCGTGTTCGGGCTGGGCCGCTCCGGCATCTCGTGCGGCCGCGCCCTGATGGCCGGCGGGGCCGACGTGCTGGCCTGGGACGACGGCGCGGCGGGCCGGGCGGCGGGCGAGCGGGCCGGATTGCCGCTGGCCGATCTGCGAGAGGTGGACTTCGCCACCCTCGCCGCGCTGGTGCTGGCGCCGGGGGTGCCGTTCACCCATCCCGAGCCGCACTGGACGGTGAAGAAGGCGCAGGCCGCCGGGGTGGAGATCATCTGCGACGTGGAGGTGTTCTTCCGCCAACTGGCCGGTTCCGGGGCGCGCCTCGTCGCCGTCACCGGCACCAACGGCAAGTCCACCACCACGGCGCTGATCGGCCATGTGTTGCGCCACAACCATCTCGACGCCCACATCGGCGGCAACATCGGCAAGCCGGTGTTCGATCTGCCGCCGCCGGCCCACGGGCGCATCTACGTCGTGGAGACGAGTTCCTATCAGATCGATCTGTCGCCCACCTTGCGGCCCGACGTGGGGGTGCTGCTCAACGTCTCGCCGGATCATCTGGACCGGCACGGCGACATGGACAATTACGCGGCGGTGAAGGGGCGGCTGTTCGCCAACATGGGCGGAGGCGACACGGCGGTGATCTCGGTGGACGACGCCTACAGCCGCCGGACGCTGGACAACCTGCCGCGCGATGTGGCGGCGCGGCCCGTTTCGGTGGAGACGATGCTCGATGACGGGGTGTGCGTGCTCGACGGGGTGCTGCACGAACGGGCCGGCGGGAAGACGCTGAAGGGCTGCGACCTGAGCCTGGCGCGGGCCCTGCAGGGGCGGCACAACTGGCAGAACGCGGCCGCCGCCTGGGCGGCGTGTCGGGCCTTGCGGCTCGATGGCGGCATGATCGCCGGCGCCCTTGGATCGTTTCCCGGCCTGGCGCACCGCATGGAGCTGGTGGCGGAAAGCGGCGGCGTGCGCTTCGTCAACGATTCGAAGGCCACCAACGCCGACGCGGCGGCGCGGGCGCTTTCCACCTTCGAGGACATCTTCTGGCTGGCCGGCGGGCGCGCCAAGCAAGGCGGCATCGCGGCGTTGGGCGACTACGCGCCGCGCATCCGTCAGGCCTTCCTGTTCGGCGAGGCGGCGGGCGGCTTCGCGGCCAGCCTGCGGCGGGCCGGGGTGGCCCATCAGGTGTTCGAGCGGCTCGATGACGCCTTCGCCGCGGCGGCCAGCGCGGCGGCGGAGTTGGCCACCGCCACGGGGGCGCGGCCGGTGGTGCTGCTGGCCCCGGCGGCGGCGTCGTTCGATCACTATGCGTCGTTCGAGGCGCGCGGCGAGCATTTCCGGCGGCTGGCGGAGGCCGTCGCCGCCGCCGCGCCGCGCAAGGAGGGAGAGACGGCATGCGACTGATCTCGCGCAAGGACAACGGGCCGCTGGCCCGCTGGTGGTATACGGTGGACTGGCCGCTGATGGGCGCGGTCTGGCTGCTGATGGCGCTGGGCGTGATGTTCTCGCTGGTGGCCAGCCCGCCGGTGGCGCAGCGCATCGGGCTGGGCGGCTTTCACTTCTTCACCCGGCATCTGCTGTTCCTGCTGCCGGCCGCCGCGCTGTTCGCGGCCAGCAGCATGCTGAACGGGCCGCTCACCCGGCGGCTGGCGCTGCTGCTGTTCATCGGCGGGCTGGGGCTGATGGGGCTGGCGCTGATCGCCGGGCCGGAGATCAAGGGGGCGCACCGGTGGATCGATCTGGGGCCGTTCAACCTGCAACCCTCGGAGCTGGCCAAGCCGGGCTTCGTGGTGCTGGCGGCGTGGCTGCTGGTGGAAGCGAAGCGGCGGCCGGAAATGCCCGGGATGTGGATCGGCTGGGGGCTGTTCGGGCTGTTCGCCGGGCTGCTGGTGTTGCAACCGGACATGGGCCAGACGGTGCTGGTGGCGGCAACCTGGCTGGGGCTGCTGTTCCTGAGCGGGCTGGCGTGGCGCCATGTCCTGATGCTGGGCGGGGCGGCGCTGGCCGGGCTGGCGGCGGCCTTCGTGGCCTTCGACCACGTGCGGGCGCGCATCATGCACTTCATCGATCCGCCGCCGGTGATCGACGGGGCGCGCACCCAGATGGACTTCGCCCGCGAGGCGTTCCTGAACGGCGGGCTGTTCGGGGCCGGGCCGGGCGGCGGCAGCGTCAACAAGTATCTGCCCGACGCCCACACCGACTTTCTGCTGGCCGCGGTGGCGGAGGAATTCGGGTTGATGGCGGTGATCGTCGTGATCGGCGTTTATGTGTTCATCGTGCAGCGCATCCTGCGCCGCGCGGCGGGCCTGGGCAATCCGTTCCGGCGGCTGGCGGCGGCGGGGCTGGCCATTCTGTTCGGGTTGCAGGCGTTCATCAACCTGGGCGTCAACGTGCAACTGCTGCCGGCGAAGGGCATGACCCTGCCGCTTCTGTCCTATGGCGGCTCGTCGCTGATGGCGGCGGCGATGACGCTGGGCATGGCGCTGGCGCTGCTGCGCGAGGATGCGCGGGAGGCGGCCTTCCCGGACGCCGGGCGGGCGATGGCGGCCAGGGCATGAGCGCGGCGCGCGACAGCGGCGGCGGCCCGATCGGGCTGGCGGCGGGCGGCACCGGCGGTCATCTGTTTCCGGCCCAGGCGCTGGCCGAGGAGCTGGCGGCGCGCGGCTTCGCCACCCTGCTGCTGTCCGACGAGCGGGCCGGGCGCTTCGCCGAGGATTTCCCCGGCACCGCCATTCATGCCATCCCCGCCGCCACCCTCAGCTTGCGCCGGCCGTGGCGGCTGCCCGGTCAGCTGTGGACGCTGCTTGCCGGGGTGCGGCAGTCGCTGGCACTGTTGCGGCGATCCCGGCCGCGGGTGGTGGTGGGCTTCGGGGGCTATCCGTCCGCGCCGCCGATGCGGGCGGCGGCCATTCTGGGGATCCCCACCATTGTGCACGAGCAGGGCGCGGCGCTGGGCCGGGCCAACCGGCTGGCGGCGAAGCGCGCGGCGCTGATCGCGGCGTCGTTTCCCGACATCACGGGGCTGCCCGCCGATCTGGCCGCGAAGGTGGTGCATACCGGCAATCCGGTCAGGCGGCAGGTGCTGGCGCTGGCTGGCAGCGCCTATGAACCGCCGGCGCCGGACGGCCCGTTCAACCTGCTGGTGGTGGGCGGCTCGCAAGGCGCGCACGTGTTCGCCGAGATCATCCCGGCCATGTTGCGCGCCCTGCCCGACGAGACGCGCCGCCGCGTGGCGCTGGTGATGCAATGCCGCGCGGAGGACATGGAAGCGACCCGCGCCGCCTTGACGGGGCTGGAGATCGCGGCCACGCTGCGGCCGTTTTTCGATGACATGCCGCAACGCATGACGGCGGCGCATCTCGTCATCTGCCGCGCCGGCGCCTCGACCATCGCCGAGCTGGCGGTGATCGGCCGCCCGGCCATTCTGGTGCCCTTGCCGCACGCGCTGGAGAATGATCAACTGCACAATGCGCGCAAGGTGGCCGAGGCCGGGGGCGGCTGGCTGATGGAACAGAAGAACATCACGCCTGAGCGGCTGGCCGGGTTCGTGCGGCGGTTGATGGAGGCGCCGGAGGAGCTGGCGGTGGCGGCGGCGGCGGCGCGGCGGCTGGGGAAGCCCGATGCGGCGGCAAGACTGGCCGATCTGGCGCAGCGGCTGGCGGCGGGACAACGACGGAGCGGGAGCAGCACAGCATGAAAGTGACGCCTGACATCGGGCCGGTGCATTTTATCGGCATCGGCGGCATCGGCATGAGCGGCATCGCGGAAGTGCTGCATATTCAGGGCTTCACGGTGCAAGGCTCCGACATGGCCGAGAACAGGAACGTGCAGCGCCTGAAGGCGATGGGCATCACCGTCATGAAGGGCCATGACGCGGCCCATCTGGGCAAGGCGGAGATCGTCGTCATCTCCTCCGCCATCAAGGACGACAACCCGGAGCTCATGGCGGCGCGGGCGCGCTTCCTGCCGGTGGTGAAGCGCGCGGAGATGCTGGCCGAGCTGATGCGCTTCAAGCGCGCCATCGCGGTGGGCGGCACCCATGGCAAGACCACCACCACGTCGCTGATCGGCGAATTGCTGATCGCCGGCGATCTCGACCCGACGGTGGTCAACGGCGGCATCATCAACGCGCTGGGCACCAACGTCAGGGTGGGGCAGGGCGAATGGATGGTGGCGGAAGCCGACGAATCGGACGGCACCTTCGTGAAACTGCCGGCCGATCTGGTGGTGGTCACCAACATCGATCCGGAGCATCTGGATTTCTATGGCGAATTCGAGGCCGCCAAGGAGGCCTTTCTCAGCTTCGTGGAGAACATCCCGTTCTATGGCGCGGCGGTGATGTGCATCGATCATCCGGAGGTGCAGGGGCTGATCGGCCGCATCGGCGATCGCCGCATCATCACCTATGGCACCAGCGCCCAGGCCGACGCGCGGGTGCACGACATCCACCACGACGGCGCGGCCAGCACCTTTTCGGTGACCATCACCGATCCGCGCACACAGGAGGTGACGGCGCTTGAGGAGCTGCGCATGCCGATGCCGGGGCGGCACAACGTGCTGAACGCCACCGCCGCGGTGGTGGTGGCCCACAGCGTCGGGGTATCGCCCGAACGCATCCGCAAGGGGCTGGCCGGGTTCTCCGGCGTGGCGCGGCGCTTCACCCCGGCCGGGGAATGGAACGGGGTGCGCATCTTCGATGACTACGGCCACCATCCGGTGGAGATCGCGGCGGTGCTGAAGGCGGCCCGCGAGGTGGCCGGGCAGAAGCGGGTGATCGCCGTGAAGCAACCGCATCGCTATACCCGCCTGCATGCCCTGTTCGACGACTTCACCACCTGTTTCAACGAGGCCGACACGGTGCTGGTGACGCCGGTCTATCCGGCCGGCGAAGACCCCATCCCCGGCTACGATCATGAACGGCTGGTCAGGGCGCTGCACGAGCACGGCCACCGCGACGCGCGGGCCATCGCCGACGAACGGGATCTGGCGCGCCACGTGCGGCGGCTGGCCGAGCCGGGCGACGTGGTGATCTGCCTGGGCGCGGGCAGCATCTCGCAATGGGCCCATGGCCTGCAAGCGGCGCTGGAGGCGCTTGAAGAGGGGGCGGCGTGATGGGCATCGACGGCGCGGCGCTCATGGCCCGTCTGCCCCAGGTGGCCGGGCGCTACGAGGTGGAGCGGCCGCTTTCGGAACTGACCTGGTTCCGGGTCGGCGGGCCGGCGGAGGTGCTGTTCGTGCCGGCCGACGAGGCCGATCTGACCGGTTTCTTCAAGGCCTTGCCCGACGACATCCCGGTGACCGTGATCGGGGTGGGCTCCAACCTGCTGGTGCGCGACGGCGGCATCCCCGGGGTGGTCATCCGGCTGGGGCGCGGCTTCGGCGGGCTGACGCTGGAAGGCGATCACCAGGTGCGGGCCGGGGCCATGGCGCCGGACGTGAAGGTGGCGAAATTCGCCTTGCAGCACGGTATCGAAGGATTAACCTTTTTAAGAGGTATACCGGGCACAATCGGCGGCGCGTTGCGGATGAACGCCGGGGCCCACGGCGGCGAGATCAAGGATGTGCTGATCGAGGCCCGGGCGGTGGACCGCAACGGCAATGTGCACGTGGTCACACCGGAGCAACTGGACATGCGCTATCGCCACACCGCCACGCCGCGGGACTGGGTGTTCACCAGCGCGCTGCTGCGCGGCCAGCCGGGCGACAAGGAGCGAATCGCCGCCGACATGGCGGCCATCCAACAGGCGCGCGAGGCGGCCCAGCCGATCCGTTCGCGCACCGGCGGCTCGACGTTCAAGAACCCGCCGGGCGAGAAGGCCTGGCGGCTGATCGACGCGGCCGGCCTGCGCGGCGTGAAGGTGGGCGGCGCGCGGGTCAGCACCCGGCACTGCAACTTCCTTATCAACGAGGGCGAGGCCACGGCGGCCGACATCGAGGCGCTGGGCGAGCTGGTGCGGGCCCGGGTGCGGGCCACCTCCGGGGTGCGGCTGGAATGGGAAATCCGCCGCCTTGGCCTGATGGCCGGCGGCTGAGCGCGAACCACGCAGGGGATGCGGCGATGACGAACACGAACACGGCCGGCCGGCGCGATCCGCGCCACACCCATGTGGCGGTGCTGATGGGCGGCTGGTCGTCGGAGCGCGAGGTATCGCTGGCTTCCGGCAAGGCGGTGTCGGAGGCCTTGCGCGGGCGCGGCTTCAAGGTGACGCCGATCGACGTGAAGCCCAACATCGGCTGGGTGCTGGAAGAACTGAAGCCCGACGTGGCCTTCAACGCCCTGCATGGCCGGTGGGGCGAGGACGGCTGCATGCAGGGGGCGCTGGAATCCATGGGCCTGCCCTATACCCATTCCGGCGTGCTGGCCTCGGCGCTGGCCATGAACAAGCAGATCAGCAAGGCGCTGTTCGCCAAGGCCGGGATTCCGGTGGCCCCCGGGTCGGTGGTGGCGGTGGAAGACCTGCTGCGCGGCAAGGGCCTGCATCCGCCGTGCGTCGTCAAGCCGGTGGACGACGGCTCGTCGGTGGGCGTGCATCTGGTGATGCGCCCCGGCGAGCTGCCGGCGGAACAACTGCAGGAACAGGCGGAGCTGTTCAAGGGGAAAGCACTGGTGGAAACCTACATCCCGGGGCGCGAGCTGACCTGCGCGGTGATGGACGAGGTGGCGCTCGGCGTGCTGGAGATCGTGCCGCACGGCGGCTTCTATGATTATTCATCGAAATACGACGAAGGCGGCTCGCAGCACATCTGCCCGGCCGATCTGCCCTATCAGGTCTATCAGCAGGTGCAGGAATACGCCCTGATGGCCCACAAGGCGCTGGGCTGCCGCGGCGTGACCCGGGCCGATTTCCGCTACAACGAGGAAGCCGGGGAAGACGGCAAGCTGTATCTGCTGGAGGTCAACACCCAGCCGGGGATGACGCCCACTTCGCTGTTGCCGGACATCGCCCGGCAGGCCGGGCACTCCTTCGCCGATCTGGTGACATGGATGGTGAACGATGCCTCGACCGGACGCTGACGGACAGCGCGGCGGCGCGCCGCTGCCGCCCTACATGCGGCGGCGCGGTTTCGCCGACCAACCGTGGGTGCGCTTCGCGGCGCGCGCTTCGGCGGTGCTGTTTCTGGCCCTGGCGCTGCTGCACAGCCTGGGCCGGGCCGGGTGGTTCGCCGATCCGGCCAGCCCGCTTTACAATCTCGACGGACGGGCCGCCGGGCTGATCGGCCAGCGGGTGGGCGAGGTGCGGGTGGAGGGCCTGAAATATCACCGCGCGGAAAGCGTGCTGAAGGCCATCGGCATCCGCGCCGGCGGGCCGATGATCGGCTTCGACCTGCATGGGGCGCGGCGGCTGCTGGAAAATCTGGCCTGGGTGAAGAGGGCGCGGCTGGCCAAGGTCTATCCCAACCGGCTGCGCATCCGGATCATCGAGCGCCAGCCGATCGCCCTGTGGCAGACCGATGGCGAGTTCTATCCCATCGACGCCACCGGCGTCGCCCTGCCGTCGCTGCCGGCGGCGCGGTTCGCCGGCCTGCCGCTGGTCACCGGAGCCGGGGCCAACCGGCGCGCGGCGGCGCTCATTAACCATCTGGAAGCGTGGCCGGCCTTAAGATCGCGCTTGAAGGCGGCGGCCCGGGTGGGCGAACGGCGCTGGAACCTGTATTTCGATTCCGGCCTGAAGGTGATGCTGCCGGCCGGCGGCGTGGCGGCGGCGCTGAAGACGCTGGCCGCCTTGCAGGTGCGCCACCAGGTGCTGGACAAGGCCATCGAGACGCTCGATCTGCGGCTGCCGGCCCGCATGGCCCTGCGCCCGCGCCGGCCGGAGCGGGGCTGAGCTCCCCGCCGTCGGTTGAACGAACCTCTTGTGTGTTGAACGGTCATGACCATCGTCAGCTTTCCGGCCCATCATGGACATCCGCCACGGCGCCAGCGAACGGGCGTCATCGCCGCCCTCGATGTCGGCAGCGGCACCATCCGCTGCCTGATCGGCGAGCGGACGGCCGGCGACGACCGGCTGCGCATCATCGGCCACGCGGAACAGGCGGCGGGTGGCATCTCGCGCGGGGTGATCGGCGATCCGCAGGCGGCGGAAGCGGCGATCCGGCTGGCGGTGGACGCGGCGGAACACATGGCCGGGGTATCGCTGCGGGAGGTGATGCTCAACGTCTCCGGCGGCAGGCCGGCGGCGGCGGCGCTCACGGCGCGCCTCGACATCGGCGGCGGGCCGGTGAGCGTCGGCCACTTGCGGGCCGCGCGGGCCCGGGCGCTGGCCGGCTGGAACGCGCCGGGGCGCGAGATCGTGCAGGTCATGGACGCTCATCACGCGCTGGACGGGGTGGTGGCGGCGGCGCCGGAGGGCCTGCACGCGCAAGTGCTGGAAACCACCGTCCACGTGGTGCACGTGGCGCGCGGGGCGTTGCGCAATCTGGACATGGTGGCGCGCCGCGCGCTGCTGGAACCGGCCGGGCGGGCGCTGGCGGTGGAGGCGGCGGCGACGGCGGCGCTGGAACCGGACGAGCAGGAGCTTGGCGCCATCGTCATCGATCTGGGCGCCGAGGTGACCTCCTGGGGCGTCTGGCTGCATGGCCGCCTGCACGGCGCCGGGGCCGTCGCCGTGGCCGGGCGCCACATCAGCCGCGACGTGGCGCAGGCGTTCTCGCTGCCGCTGGCGGTGGCGGAGCGGCTGAAGGTGCTGCACGGGTCGGTGCTGCCGGGTGACGAACTGGGCATGGAGACGCTGAGCGCGCCGCTGCTGGGCGAGGGCGGCCAGGGCGAGCAGCAGGTGCCGGTGGCGATGCTCAACGCGGTGATCCGGCCGCGGGCGGAGGAAATCCTCGAACTGGTGCGCGATGGGCTTCAGGAATGTCCGGCCGCGCAGGCGGTGCGGCGCGTGGTGCTGACCGGCGGCGGCGCGCAGCTGGTCGGGCTGCGCGAGCTGGCCGAACGGGTATTGCAACGCATGGCCCGCAGCGGCCCGCCGCGCCAGGTGCACGGCCTGCCGTGCCAACTGGCGACGCCGGCTTACGCCACCGCCTGCGGATTGCTGTTCATGGCCGCCGCGCCGGAGGCGACGTCGGCGCCGGCCGATCCGGCCGCCGATGAACGGGCCAGCGGCGGCGGCTACCTGTCGCGCATGTGGCGCTGGCTGGGCGAGGGCTTCTGAGACGCCGCCTGTCGCCAAAAGATTCAAACTTTAATCCCGTATTAACCTTTCGTTTCCTAAATGGAAACACTTGACACGGGCTGGCCGCGCGCCACGGAAGCGGGAAAGCAACAGGAATTGAAAGCGTCATGTCCAATCTCAACCTTTCGGTCCCCGATCTGTCTGAAATGAAACCGCGGATCACGGTGTTCGGCGTCGGCGGCGGTGGCTGCAACGCCGTGAACAACATGATCGAATCCAATCTCAGCGGCGTCGATTTCGTGGTCGCCAACACCGACGCGCAGGCGCTGGCCAAAAGCCCGTGCGAAAAACGCATCCAGATGGGCGCGAAGGTGACGCAGGGCCTGGGCGCCGGATCGCAGCCGGAGATCGGCGCGGCGGCGGCGGAAGAGGCGCTGGCGGAGATCGTCGATCACTTGAGCGGCTCGCACATGGTGTTCATCACCGCCGGCATGGGCGGCGGCACCGGCACCGGGGCGGCGCCGGTGATCGCCCGCGCGGCGAAGGAAGAGCGCATCCTGACCGTCGGCGTGGTCACCAAGCCGTTCAACTTCGAGGGCAAGCGGCGCATGGCCATCGCGGAGCGCGGCATCGAGAGCCTGGCGGCGCACGTGGACACGCTGATCGTCATCCCCAATCAGAACCTGTTCCGGGTGGCCAACGAGAAGACGTCGTTCACCGCCGCCTTCGCGATGGCCGACCAGGTGCTGTATTCGGGCGTGGCGTCGATCACCGAACTGATGACCAAGGAAGGGCTGATCAACCTCGACTTCGCCGATGTGCGCACCGTCATGGCGGAGATGGGCAAGGCGATGATGGGCACCGGCGAGGCGTCCGGCGAATCCCGGGCCATCGAGGCGGCGGAGGCGGCGATCGCCAACCCGCTGCTGGACGACGTGGAGCTGACCGGGGCGCGCGGGGTGCTGATTTCCATCGCCGGCGGCGCCGATCTGACGCTCTATGAAGTGGACGAGGCGGCCAGCCGCATCCGTGAGGAAGTGGACGAGGACGCCAACATCATCGTCGGCGCCACCATCGAGGACGAGCTGGAGGGCACGATGCGCGTTTCCGTGGTGGCCACCGGCCTGAACGCGGAGGCGATGGCCGCCGCGCCGCCGGCGGAGCGGGAAGAGCCGCACGAGGCGCCGGCGTTCGTGCCGCTGCCCGGCGTCGGCGACCCGGGCCTGGAGGCGGAAACGGTGGCCGATGGCGAAGATGCGCCCCACTCCGAAGCGGCGCCGTCGGAAGAAGGGCGCCCCGCTGAAACGACTGACGAGATACCGGCGCCCGCGCCGGCGGGCATGCGGCGCGAGGAACCCGGCGCACCCGCGGCCGGGCGGCCGGACGCGGGACAACGGCCGGTGGCGCCGCAGGTGCCCGATCTGGCGGATTTTCCCGCCCCGGTGCGCGACAACGCCCTGCGCAAGGCGGAGCAAATCAGCAGCGTGGCCAAGAGCGGCCGCAATCTGCGCAAGTCGCTGCTCGACCGGCTGAGCCAGCATCTGCCGTTCGGCGGCCACGAGAAGGCGGACGAAACGCCGGCGCCACGGGCCGCGGCCGAACCGCGCCCGCACCAGCCGGCGCCGCAGGCGCCCGCCGTCAAGCCGGCGGTGGAAGGCGGGCAGGACGAATACGACATTCCGGCCTTCCTGCGCCGCCAGCAGAACTGAGTTCAACATGCATGAAGCCCCCCGCCGTCCCACGCCCCCTCCCAACCCCCGAATGATGACAAACAAGGGCCTGGCTGGGGGCGCGGAGCGGTTTTCACCGTTCCGTCTTCACGCAACCTGGCATGAGGCGGTAACGGCCTTTCCAACCATCATCGAATGCGGCATAACCGGCGGAACATATTTCCGCCGGTTTTGCCATGCTTAAACGGGTTCATGAGACGGGCGGGCCAATGACGCGCCGAATCGATCCGGCGAGAGGTGGCATGAGACAGCGGCGGAACAACACGACCCTTTCACGCATCGGCGCGGTGGCGATCGCCGCCGGGCTGCTGGGGGGCTGTTCGGCGGCTTCCGACCTGCGCAACCTGCTGGCCGGCGATGCGCCGGACATCGCGCCGGGGCAGGAGGCGGTGGACAAGGTCACGCCGGTGGCCGAGCTCTACAACAAGGGCCTCTCCCTGCTGAAAAAGAAACGCTGGAAGGCGGCGGCGAAGAAGTTCGCCGAGGTGGAGCGCCAGCACCCCTATTCGAAATACGCCGCGAAGGCCATCGTCATGCAGTCCTTCGCCTGGTATCGCCGCAAGGAATACGACAAGGCGGCGCAGGCGGCGGAACGCTTCATCACCCTGCATCCGGGGCATCCGGAGGCGCCCTACGCCTATTACCTGCGGGCCGTTTCGTATTTCGACCGCATCGGCGACGTGCGCCGCGACGTGACGGCGACGCGCCAGGCGATGGAAATGCTTCAGGAGGTGGTCAACCGCTTCCCGGGCAGCAAATACGCCGCCGACGCGCGGAAGAAGATCCGGCTGGCGCGCGATCATCTGGCCGGCAAGGAAATGACCATCGGGCGCTATTACCTGAAACGCGGCAATTATCTGGCCGCCATCAACCGCTTCAAGACGGTGGTCAGGGACTATCAGACCACGGCCCACACGCCGGAGGCGCTGTATCGCCTGACCGAAGCCTATCTGGCGCTGGGCGTGCGCTCCGAGGCGCAGACGGCGGCCGCCGTGCTGGCCCACAATTTCCCCAACTCTTCCTGGACGAAGGACGCCCGCGCCCTGCTTTCCGGCCAGGGATTGTCGCCGGCGGCGCGGGCGGGATCGTGGTTGTCGCGGCTGTTCAACCGCACCTGAAGCGGGCGGCGCGCGGGCTTACCTGGCGCGCACCCAGGTCTCGGCGTCGCACATGGCGTTGCCGATGGCGCAGCCTTGCACCTTCATCTTGTTGCCCAGCAGCGTCACGGTGCCGTTGAAGGTCATGAAGCGCGGCATGCCGGGGTGCTTCATCTTGCCCTTCCAGACGCCGCCGTGCCTCTTGATGCCGTCGAACATCACCCGGCCGGCGCCCTTGCCCTTGACCACCTTGCCGCACATGCCGCCCTTGCACGGCCAGACCTTGGCGATGGAGCCGTTGGGCCGCTTCCACATGCCCCACGGCGAGGCGGCCAGCGCGGCGCTGGAAAAGCCGGCGATGAGCACCCCGGCGGCGGCGATCCTGATCATCTGACGCATCGATCTCGTCCCTCCCGAAACATTGACGTGACATGTCCGCCGACCCGGCGTGCGCGGGGCGAACATATCCACATATCCGCATATGTCGGCGGGTTTGTCAAAACTGATGCTGGCGGCGGGCCGCCGCCGGATGGTATGCAGAAAGCGGAATCGGAAGATCGCCCATGCTGACTTCGCTGTTCATTCGCGACATCGTGCTGATCGAGAGGCTGGAATTGCCGTTCGCCCCGGGGCTGAGCGTGCTCAGCGGCGAGACCGGGGCCGGCAAGTCCATCCTGCTGGACGCGCTGGGGCTGGCGCTCGGCGCGCGCGGCGACGCGGGGCTGGTGCGCAGCGGGGCCGATCAGGGCGTGGTGACGGCGCGCTTCGAGGTCGCGGCCGATCATGCGGCGCTCAAGCGGCTGGCCGAGGCGGGGATCGAGGCGGAGGACGGCGCGCTCATCCTGCGCCGGGTGCAGAAGGCCGACGGCGCCACCCGCGCCTTCATCAACGATCAGCCGGTGGCGGTGTCACTGCTGCGCGAGGTGGGGGCGCGGCTGGTGGAAATCCACGGCCAGCACGAGGCGCGCACGCTGATCGAGGCGCGGCATCACCGGGAGCTGCTGGACGCCTTCGGCGGCCTGGAGGCGCGGGCGGCCACGGTGGCGCGCCGCTGGCGGGAGTGGCGGGAGGCCCGCAAGGCGCTGGAGGAGGCGCGCGCGCAGGCGGCCGAGGCCGAACGGGAGCGCGACTTTCTTCAGCACGCGGTGGCGGAGCTGGAGGAGCTGGCGCCGCAAGCGGGCGAGGAGGAGCGGTTGGCCGAACGGCGCGCGGTGATGATGCACGCGGAACAGTTCGCCGACGCCCTGAACGCCATGCGCGCCACCTTGCAGGCTGATGGCTCCATGGCCGGACGGCTCAACGCCGCCTTGAAGAAGCTGGAACGGCGGCGTGAGGCGGCCGGCGGGCTGCTCGATGCGGTGTGCGAGGCCTTCGACCGGGTGCTGGTGGAGCTGGCGGAAGCGGAACAGGCGCTCGATGACGCGCAAGGGCGGCTGACCTTCGACGCGGCGCAACTGGAGGAAGTGGAGGAGCGGCTGTTCGCCCTGCGCGGGTTGGCCCGCAAGCACCGGGTGACGCCGGATGACCTGCCCGCCCTGCTGGACGACATGCGCGGCAAGCTGGCGCTTCTCGGCGAGGGCGCGGCGCGCATCGGCCAGCTGGAGGAAGCGGCGGCGGCGGCCGAACGGGCCTATCTGGAGGCGGCGCGGGCGCTGTCGGCGGCGCGGCGGGAGGCGGCGGAGCGGCTGGCGGAACGGGTGATGGCGGAGCTGCCGGCGCTGAAGCTGGGCGGCGCGGCGTTCCGTGTCGATGTCACGAGCGACGAGGCGCGGGCCGGGCCGGAGGGTATCGACAACGTGGCGTTTCTGGCCGCCACCAATCCGGGCAGTCCGCCGGCGGCGCTGGCCAGGGTGGCCTCCGGCGGCGAGCTGTCGCGCTTCATGCTGGCGCTGAAGGTGGTGCTGGCGGCGACGGCGTCGGCACCGGTGCTGGTGTTCGACGAGATCGACACCGGGGTGGGCGGCGCGGTGGCGGCGGCGGTGGGCGAGCGGCTGGCGCGGCTGGCGGCCGGTGGCCTGCAGGTGCTGGCGGTGACCCATCTGCCGCAGGTGGCGGCCGGGGCCGATCATCATTTCGTCATCGGCAAGCGCAGCGCGGGCGGCGTCACCCGCACCGAGGTGCGTCAACTGACCAGCGCCGAGCAGCGCCGCGAGGAGATCGCCCGCATGCTGTCGGCCCATGAGGTGACCGACGAGGCGCGCGCCGCCGCGGCGCGGTTGCTGGGGGCGTGAGGGGCATGGCCAGCGACGATCTGGAGCGCAAGCCGGTGGAGGAGCTGACGCCGGAAGAGGCGGCGGCCGAGCTGGCGCGGCTGGCGAAGGAGATCGCCGAGCACGATCATCATTATTACGTGGAAGACGCGCCGCTCATCTCCGATGCGGACTATGATGCGCTGAGGCGGCGCAACGCGGCCATCGAGGCGCGGTTTCCCGATTTGATGCGGCCCGATTCGCCCACGAAACGCGTCGGCGCGGCAGCGGCGGCGCAATTCGCCAAGGTGCGCCACGGCGCGCCGATGCTGTCGCTGAACAACGCCCTGAACGCCGAGGACGTGCGCGACTTCGTGGCCCGGGTGCGGCGCTTTCTGGGGCTTGACGAAGCCGCGCCGCTTTAGTTCACCGCCGAGCCGAAATTCGACGGCCTGTCGGTGTCGCTGCGCTATGAAGCGGGCCGGTTGGTGCGCGCCGCGACCCGTGGCGACGGCTACGTGGGCGAGGACGTGACCGCCAACGCCCGCACCATCGCCGATATCCCCGACCGCATCGGGGCGGACGACTTTCCCGATCTCCTGGAGGTGCGCGGCGAGGTCTATCTGCCGATTT
>DRPD01000294.1 GCA_011374735.1 Thermopetrobacter sp. | reverse complement strand
CGGGCAACCAGGTTCACAAGGGAAAGACTTGCGGGGCACGAGGAGGTTCCCGCCAACGCCTGCGTGTGTAATTCTGGATTGCCGGCACGGGGGCCGGCAATGACGGGTGGAGGGCGGCCCGGTTTCGCTCCTTCGTCATGCCCGGGCTTGTCACGGGCAACCAGGTTCACAAGGGAAAGACTTGCGGGGCACGAGGAGGTTCCCGCCAACGCCTGCGTGTGTAATTCTGGATTGCCGGCACGGGGGCCGGCAATGACGAGGAGGGGGCGGGGTGATGACGGTCGGCATGATGGCTGAGCAGACGGCGGCGATGGCGCTGCGAGAGGCGGCGGGGCGGTTGCGAGGCGCCGGGATCGGCACCGCGACGCTCGACGCGCGGCTGTTGCTGCTGGAGGCGCTGGGCGTCTCCCACGCGCGGTTGATCGCCGATCCCGGCCGGCCGTTGAATGCGGAGCAGGCTCGACGGTTCGACGAGATGGTGGCGCGGCGGCTGGCCGGCGAGCCGGTGACGCGCATCATCGGCCGCACGGTGTTCTGCGGCCGCGCCTTTCACGTCACCCCGGCGGTGCTCGACCCCAGGCCGGAGACGGAAACGCTGGTGGCGGCGGCGCTGGCGGCGGCCGAGGCGATGGGCGGCGGGCAGTTGCGCCTCGTGGAGGCCGGCGTCGGCTGCGGCGCGGTGATCGTCAGCCTGCTGGCCGAATTGCCAGCGGCGCGTGGTATCGGCGTCGATCTGTCATCGGCGGCGCTGCGGGTGGCCGGGCAGAACGCCCGGGCGCACGGCGTCGATGGCCGCTTGTCGCTGGCGCGCGGCGACTGGCTGGCCTGCATCGCGCCGGGGGTGGACATGGTGGTGGCCAATCCGCCCTACATCGCCAGCGGCGAGATCGCCCGCCTGATGCCCGAAGTGCGTGACCACGACCCGGCGCTGGCGCTGGACGGCGGCGCCGATGGACTGGCGGCATACCGCACGCTGGCGGGGCAGGCGGCGCGCCTCCTGCGCCGTGGCGGCATGGCGCTGTTCGAGGTGGGGGCGGGGCAGGCCGCCGCCGTGGCCGGGCTGTTGCGTGGCGCGGGGCTGGGGCGGGTGCGCGTCATGGACGACGTGGCCGGCATCGAACGGGTGGTCGCGGCAACACGCTGAGGAGACGATAATTTGCTTGGAATGCGCCGCGTGAGGTAGTAAACAGGAAACGGAACATCGCAGAGACGCTTGATTTTTCTGCATGGCGCATGCTCCGGAATGGATAGGCGGCTGAGCATGCGGGGCCTTGAGGTTGGCGCCTCGGCCGGAAGGGGAATTTTCGCTTGCGAAGACACCAGCGCGGATGGGCGGACGGGTGCCTTGCCGTGGGTGGTGCCTGTGATTGGAGAACACGGGCTTGATGGGCGGGGCGGAGGTCAGCGTAACGCCAGCTTGAGAACGGGAAATCATGAGACAGACGCAGAATCGCAACAGATCGCGCGGCCGCGGGCGGCGTCCCGCCAATGCCGGCAACCGGGTGTATGAGAGCAACGGGCCGGACGTGAAGGTGCGCGGCACCGCGCAGACGGTGGCCGACAAATACCTGCAACTGGGCCGCGACGCCGTTTCGGCCGGTGACAGCGTGAAGGCCGAAGGCTATTTCCAGCACGCCGAGCATTACCTGCGCATCATCGCCGCCGCTCAGGAACAGATTCAGGCGCGCCGCCAGCAACAGCAGGAGCAGCGCGAACAACGTCAGCGGGAGAAGACCAACGGACGCCAGCGCCGCGATGACGCCGCCGCCAGTGACGCAACCGCCGGGGAAACGCCGGGCGCCGCTTCCGCCGACCCCGATCCGGCCTGGGGCGGGCCGCAGCCGGGCTTTCTCGCCGCGCCCGCCGCATCGGCGGATCCCGAAGCGGCCGCTTCCGACGGCGATGGGCGCGACCGCCGGGCCGCCAAGCCGGACGACGACACGGCGGCCTGAGGCGGCCGTCCACCTTGCATGTTCATCATCTCCGCGATCCTGAGGGCGCTCGACGATCTCACCGCGCCGGCCATGCGCCGCGTGTTGCTGAAGTCGCTGGGGCTGACGGTGCTGCTGTTCGCGGCGCTGATGGCGGCGGCGCAGCTGGCGCTGGCGCAGTTCGCCGATCTGCCGTGGGACTGGGCGGAGACGGCGCTGGCCTGGCTGGCCGGGCTGGGGCTGCTGGCGGCGATGGTGTTCCTGATGGGGCCGGTGGCGGCGCTGTTCGCCGGGTTGTTTCTCGATGAGGTGGCGGAAGCGGTGGAGCGGGCCCATTATCCGGCCGATCCGCCGGGGCGGCCGCTGCCGTTGTGGCCGGGCCTGTGGCTGGGCCTGCAATCGGCGCTGGTGATGCTGGCGGTGCTGCTGCTCACCCTGCCATTGTGGTTTCTGGCCGTCGGCGCGGTCATCAAGGTGCTGGTGGACGGCTGGCTGCTGGGTCGCGAGTTCTTCATCCTCGCCGCGGCGCGCCACATGCCGGCGGGCGAGGCGCGGGCCTTGCGCCAACGGCTGGCCGGCCGGGTGTTCCTGGCCGGTCTGCCGCTGGCCGGGCTGGCCCATGTGCCGCTGCTCAATCTGTTCGCGCCGCTTCTGGGCACGGCCTATTTCGTGCACGTTCACAAGCTGCTGGCCGGGCGG
>DRPD01000293.1 GCA_011374735.1 Thermopetrobacter sp. | reverse complement strand
TTGCGATCAAGAATACCCCATTTAGGGCGCGCATCTTTTCGCCGATAGCTGCGTTGTAAAAACTTGCCATAGCCCCACTATGCCTGCGTTTTCACGCCTTGCTCTCGACGAAAACCTACGCACCCTAAATGGGGTATTCTTGAAAGCAAGAGGTATACAACTACCCCGTCATCCCGGCGAAAGCCGGGATCCAGCGAGATCGGGCAACCGCGCCGATGGGTGGCCAAGGGTTGCCCGCGCAACGGACCAGAACAATGAATGAAAAACGTCCCGTTTTCCTCAATCTGTTGCAGATCCGGCTGCCGGCGCCCGGCATGGCCTCGATTCTGCACCGGATCAGCGGTGTGCTGCTGTTTCTGGCCATCCCGGTCTCCCTGTGGCTGTTGCAGGCCAGCCTCTCGGGCGCGGCGCGTTTCGATCAGGTTGTGGAGCGACTCCACCATCCGCTGGCCATGCTGTTGGTGCTGGCTCTGCTGTGGGCCCTGGCGCATCACCTGTTGGCCGGCATCCGTTTCCTGCTGCTGGATCTTGATATCGGCCTCGAGCGCCGGGCGGCGGCGCGTTCGGCGTGGCTGGTCATGGCCGGCGCGCCCCTGCTGGCGTTGGCGCTGATGCTGAGGCTCTACCTGTGAGCGGCGGGCTGGGCGGCCTGACCCCGTGGCTGATCCAGCGCATCAGCGCTGTCTGGCTCGGCCTGTTTCTGGCCGGCCTTGTCGTCGTGCTGCTGATTCACGGCGGCTGGGATTATGACGGCTGGCGGGCGCTATTGCGCCACCCCGCAATGATTGTCGCCGTGCTGCTGCTCTATCTCGCTCTTCTCGCCCACGCCTGGGTCGGCATTCGCGACGTGGTGGTGGATTACATCCATCCGCTGGCGTTGCGGCTGGCGGCGCTGACGATCATCGCCGCGTCACTGGTGATCTTCGGCTTTTGGGCGCTCCTGATTCTGACCGGACTGGCCTACGCATGAACAAGCCCCTGACGCGCCGCAAATTCGACGCCCTGATCATTGGCGCGGGCGGCGCCGGGCTGCGCGCGGCGCTGCAACTGGCCGAGGCGGAAGCCAGCGTGGCGGTGCTCTCCAAGGTCTTTCCCACCCGCTCGCACACCGTCGCGGCGCAGGGCGGCGTCAACGCGGCGCTGGCCAATGTCAGCCCGGACAACTGGCGCTGGCACATGTTCGACACCGTCAAGGGCGGCGACTACCTGGGCGATCAGGACGCCATCGAGTTCATGTGCCAGACCGCCGCCCGCGTGGTCTACGAGCTGGAGCACGCCGGCGTGCCCTTCTCCCGGCTCACCAACGGCAAGATCTACCAGCGCCCCTTCGGCGGCCAGAGCCAGAACTATGGCGGCGAGCAGGCGGCCCGCACCTGCGCCGCCGCCGACCGCACCGGCCACGCCATCCTGCAAACGCTCTACCAGCGGAACATTCGCGCCCGCACCCATTTTTTCGACGAGTATTTCGCCGTCGATTTCATCCAGAGCAAGGACGGGGCAATTCAAGGCGTCTACGCCTTCGACATCCTCAGCGGCGAGCCGATTCTCATCGAGGCGCGCGTCACCCTGCTGGCCACCGGCGGCGCGGGGCAGATCTTCCGGACTACCTCCAACGCCCTGATCAACACCGGCGACGGCCTGGGCATGGCGCTGCGCGCCGGCATCCCCCTGCAGGACATGGAGTTCTTCCAGTTCCACCCCACCGGCATCGCCGGGCGCGGCATGCTGATCACCGAAGGCGTGCGCGGCGAGGGGGGCTATCTGGTCAACAGCGAGGGCGAACGCTTCATGGAGCGCTACGCCCCGCATGCGAAAGATCTGGCCAGTCGCGATGTGGTCAGCCGCGCCAT
>DRPD01000292.1 GCA_011374735.1 Thermopetrobacter sp. | reverse complement strand
CGGCGCCGGCGGCGCCGCCCGCGCCGTCGTCGCGGCGTTGCTCGATGCCGACGTGAAAACCGTTACGGTGGCGAATCGCACATTGGCGAAGGCCGAAAATCTGGCCCGCGACATGGGAGAGACGGTCACGCCGCTGCCACTGTCCGATGTATCGCGGGCGCTGCCCGGCAGCGATGTGCTCGTCAACACCACCACCCTGGGCATGACCGGTCAACCACCGCTCGATCTGCCGCTCGATGCGTTGCCGGCCCACGCTATCGTCGCCGATATCGTCTATGTGCCCTTGCGCACCCGATTGCTGCGCGCCGCCGAAACGCGCCGCCTGCGCACCGTGCCGGGGCTTGGCATGCTGTTGCATCAGGCGGTGCCGGGCTTCGAGAAATGGTTCGGCGTGCGCCCGCGGGTGACGCGGGAACTGCACGATCTGGTGGCGGCCGACATCGAGGCGGGAACATGATGCTGAACGTGGGTCTGACCGGTCAGCCCGGGGCCGGCAAGAGCACCGTGGCGGCCATGTTCGCCGAGCTGGGGGTGCCGGTGTTCGACGCCGACGCCGTGGTGCACGAACTGTATGCGCCGGAAGGGGAGGGGGCCGCCGCCGTCGCCGCCCTGTTCCCGCAGGCGCTGGATGACGACGGCGGCGTCGATCGCGCCCGCCTCGCCGCCATCGTCGCCACCGATCACGAGAGGCTGAAGCGACTGGAAGCGGCGATTCATCCGCTGGTGGCCGAAAGGCGGCGCCGCTTCGCCGAGACGATGCGCCGGCAGGGCCACGCATATGTGGTGCATGAAATCCCGCTGCTGTTCGAAACCGGCATGGATGCGGACATGGACAGGGTCGTCATGGTGACGGCGCCGTTGGAGATCCGCCATCAACGCTTGCGCGACCGCGGCGCCGCCGCGTATCTGGAAACGCTGGAACGACGCCTGATGCCGGAGAGGGAAAAGGCCCGTCGCGCCGATTTCCTGATCGACAACGGCGGACCGCCGGAGGAGACCCGCCGGCAGGTGCGGGAGCTCCACCACCGTTTGCGCGCCCTGACGCACTGAGGCGAATCGCGCTACACTGCGCCTTGTCATGAGCCTGAACGACGTCATCATCCACATCGGCGAGCGCCCCGTCAGCCTGGCCGAGGGGCTTCTCACGCTGGCCGCGCTGATGCTGGCGCTGCTTATTCTCGCCGTCTGGCTGAGCTGGCGCGCCGCCCGCGCCCGCCGCCTGGAACGCCACGAGGCGGCCGAACGGGCCCAGGCCCTGCAACGCCAGCTGGCCGAGCTGAGCGGCCACCTGCAACAACAGGCCCAGGCCGCCAGCGCCCGCGACACCCATCTGTCGCGCCTGCTGGCCGAACGGCTGGACAGCGTGTCGCTGCGCATCGGCCAGGGATTGAGCGAACAGGGCGAGCGCACCGCGCAGCACCTGAAATCACTGGCCGAGCGTCTCGCCGTCATCGACGAGGCGCAAAAGACCATCACCCGCTTATCCGGCGAGGTGGTGTCGTTGCAACGGGTGCTGGCCGACAAGCAGACCCGCGGCGCCTTCGGTCAGGCGCGCATGCAAGCCATCATCACCGATGCCCTGCCGGCCTCGGCCTATGCCTTTCAATGCACCCTGTCCAACAACGCCCGCCCCGATTGCGTGATCCATCTGCCCGAAGGCGACGGCAAGGTGGTCATCGATGCCAAGTTTCCGCTCGAAGCCTTCGAGGCGTTGCGCCGCGCCGAAACGCCGGCCGAACGCGACGCCGCCTTGCGCGCCCTGCGCACCGACATCACCAAGCACATCAATGACATCGCCTCGAAATACCTCATTCCCGGCGAAACCCACGATACGGCGATCATGTTCGTGCCCGCCGAATCCATCTACGCGGAGCTGTATGAGAATCACCCCGAACTGATCGCCCGGGCTCACCGGAAACGGGTCATTCTGGCCTCGCCCAACGTGCTGATGCTGATGGTGCAGACCATTCAGGCCGTCATCAAGGATGCCCGCATGCGCTCCGCCGCTCATCTCATTCAGAAGGAGGTGGGCCTGCTGTTGCAGGATGTGCGCCGCCTGCTGGAGCGCGCCGAGAAGATGCAAAGGCAGTTCGCCACCACGGCGCGGGAACTGGACAGCATGCTCACCTCCGCCAACAAGATCGCCCGGCGTGGCGAGAAGATCGAACAACTGGAGCTGGACGAAGAACCCGCCGACGCCCGTCAGGAACTCGTTACCGCGCAGAAGCCGGGCGGCCAATGATCGCCCCCCGCGAACCCAAGATAGCCATTCACATGGCAAGGGCTGGAACAAGAATGGCGTATTAATTTCTGAGAGAAGCGCCAATGGCGAGTTTTCGCCATTGGCGCTTCTTTGCCATTCTTTTCACAACCATTTGAATGTCAAGCATGAAACCGCCTTGCGGCGGCCCAAAGGGCCGTGCTTGACATTCAAATGGTTGTGAAAAATCGAACATACCATCCGGAACACCCGGATCAGCTCACCCGCTGGATGCAGAAATCCACCGCTTCGCTGAGCGCTGCGCGCGCGGCGCTTTCGGCAAAGACGGCCAACGCCTCCCTGGCCCGCTGGCCGAATTTCCGCGCCTCCGCGATGGTGTCGGTAATGGCGTCATGGCGTTGCATGATCTCCAGCGCCCGCGCGAAGGCGGCGTCATCGGCCTCGCCCCCTTCCAGCGCCGCGATGAGAAACGTCCTGTCCGCCGCCGCCCGTTGCAGCGCCAGCACCACCGGCATGGTGATCTTGCCCTCGCGGAAATCATCGCCCACCGCCTTGCCCAGGCTGCCGGTCTCGCCGGCATAGTCCAGCGCGTCGTCCACCAGCTGAAAGGCCATGCCCAGCGCGTGGCCATAGGCGTTCAGCGCCGCCCGTTCCGCCTGCGGCCGCTCGGCGACGATGGCCCCAAGCTCCGCGGCCGCCGCGAACAGGGCGGCGGTCTTCGCCTCGATCACCCGCATGTAGTCTTCCAGCGACGTGGAGACGTCGTGCTGGGTGGTCAGCTGCCACACCTCGCCTTCGGCCAGGATGGCCGCGGTGTCCGACATCAGCCGCAAGGCCGGCTTCAGTTCCGTTCGCACGATCATCCGGAAAGTCTGGGCCAGCAGATAGTCGCCCACCAGCACCGTCGCCTGATTGCCCCAGATCAGCCGCGCCGTCTTCCGTCCGCGCCGCATGTCGCTTTCGTCCACCACGTCGTCGTGCAGCAAGGTGGCGGTGTGCAGGAACTCCACCGACGTGGCCAGCGGGATGTGCAGCTCGCCGTCGTAGTCGAACAGGGCGGCGGCGGCCAGCGTCACCATCGGCCGGATGCGCTTGCCGCCGGAATCGATCAGGTGGCGGGCCAGCTCCTCCACCGTGTCCACGTGCGAACGCGCGTAGGAGAGGATCAGCTCGTTGATCCGCTCCATGTCGGCCGCCACCAGCTCCATCAGCGGCGTGAGCGAGGCGCGGTGTTGCGTGTCCTGTGTCATGCGATGTGTTCCCGGTTGGCCCCGATCCGGTATAAGGAGGAAAGATGGCCACAGGCAAGGGCGGATGCGCAAGGCCGATGCGCGTGATCCTGAGAACCAACGATCTGGTGCTGCTCTCCTATGCGCGGCACCTGCTGGCCGAGGCGGGCATCGAATCATACGTGCTCGATCAGCATTTCGCCGCCGTGGAAGGCTCCATCGGCGCCTTCCCGCGCCGCCTGGCGGTGGCCGAAGAGGAGCTGGCGGCGGCGCGCCTGGCGCTGGCCGAGTTGAAGGAACACCTGGAGTGACCACGTTCACGGATGACGAGTTCTTGGGCGGCGCGCTCGACATCCGCCAGCCGGCGAGGGGATTCCGCGCCGGGGTGGACAGCGTGCTGCTGGCCGCGGCGGTGAACGCGCCGCCCGGCGCGCGGGTGCTGGAGCTGGGCGCGGGGGCGGGGGTGGCGGCGCTGTGCCTGCTGAAGCGGCTTGAAGACGCAACCGTCACCGGCGTTGAGATCGATGAGGACATGGCGGAACTGGCGCGATGGAACGCGGCGCGCAACGACGTGACGGAACGGTTTCGGCTGCGAATCGGTGATGCGGCGCACCCGCAACGGCTGGGGCTGAAGGAGGGAAGGTTCGATCACGTGATGGCCAATCCTCCGTGGTTCGACCATTCATCGGCCCAATCCCCGGCCGATGCGGGCCGCGCCATCGCTCACATGGCCGATGACGACCTGCTGGAAAACTGGCTGAAGGCGGCGGCCCGCATGCTGCGCCACGGCGGCGGCCTGACCCTCATTCATCGCGCCGAGGCCCTGCCTGAGGTGCTCGCCGCCCTGGCCCGGCGTTTCGGCGATGTCCGCGTGCTGCCCGTTCAGCCGAAGCGGGAAAAAGCGGCCATTCGCGTCATCGTCGGCGCGCGCAAGGGCAAGCGCGCGCCGCTGCGGCTGTTGCCGCCGTTCGTCCTGCATGAAGCGGACGGCCGCTTCACCGAACGCGCCGAGGCCGTCTTGCGCCATGGCGCATGCGTTGACATGCACCGGTGATAACCGGCACAACCGCGGCGACGACAGATGTGACATCAGGGATGATTCCATCCATGCTCGGCAAGCTCGTCATCGCCCTGCTGCTCGTGGCGCTCGTGGTCATGACCCTGAAGTTTTTCCGCGAGCGCGAACGCCGCCTGCGCGAACGCGCCCGCGATGGCGAGAAACGCCGCGCCGGCGTCACCGGCAAGCAAAGCGGCAAGACGGTGACATTGAAGAAAGACCCCGAAACCGGCGTCTATCGCCCCGATGACGCCAATGGAGGCGACTCATGAGCGACACCCGACGGCCCCTCGACCCTTCCCGGTCGTTTCAGGATCTGATCCTCGCCCTCCATGACTACTGGGCGACCAAAGGCGCGGTGATCCTGCAACCCTATGACAAGGAAGTGGGCGCCGGCACCTTTCATCCGGCCACCACCTTGCGGGCCATCGGGCCGAAGCCGTGGCGCGCCGCCTACGTGCAGCCCTCGCGCCGCCCGGCCGACGGCCGCTATGGCGAGAATCCCAACCGCCTGCAGCACTATTACCAGTATCAGGTCATTCTCAAGCCCTCGCCGGACGACCTGCAGGAGCTGTATCTGGGCTCGCTCTATGCCATCGGCATCGACCCCATGCTGCATGATATCCGCTTCGTGGAGGACGACTGGGAAAGTCCCACTCTGG
>DRPD01000291.1 GCA_011374735.1 Thermopetrobacter sp. | reverse complement strand
GAAAATTCGTCGAGGCGGATGGGTTGATCGTCCGCCCGCCGCATGCGCCGGCCCTTGACAAGGGCGCCTCCGTGCCCGTCATTGCGCTGGATTTCTGAATGAAAAATGCATGAAGCACCACCCACCGCCCCGCGCCCCCGCCCAACCCCCAAATTGTGAAAACAAGGGCTTGGGCGGGCGCGCGGGGCGGTTTATACCGCCCAGGCCCTTTTGCACCAACCCTGCGAGGAATCCCATCATGGCCGACACCATCATATTCGACATCGACACCACCGACCCCGCCACCTCTGGCGAGGTGGTCATCAAACTGCGCCCCGATCTGGCGCCGAAACACGTGGAGCGCATCGTGGAGCTGGTCAGGGAGGGCTTCTATGACGGCACGCCGTTTCACCGCGTCATCGACGGCTTCATGGCCCAGGGCGGCGACCCCACCGGCACCGGCATGGGCGGCTCCGACAAGCCCGACCTGAAGGCGGAGTTCACCGACGCGCAACACAAGCGCGGCGTGGCCTCCATGGCGCGGGCCATGGATCCCGATTCGGCCAATTCGCAGTTCTTCATCTGCACCGCCGATTGTCCGTTTCTCGACGGCCAATACACCGTGTGGGGCGAGGTGATCTCCGGCATGGAGGTGATCGACGCCCTGCCCAAGGGCGAGCCGGTGGCCAACCCCGGCCGCATCGTCAAGGCGCGGCTGGGCTGACGGGCCGCACGACTCCTGGGCGTTTGGTGTTCGTGCAAACTGGTATCACATGCCTCAACGTCATTGCCGGACTTGTTCCGGCAATCCAGAAGCGGCGGTTACAAAACGCGCCCGGGCGCTCCTGAAGACAATGGACAAGCCGCGCTGGATTCCCGGGACAAGCCCGGGAATGACATGTGAGCAAGAGGCGATCCGGGGGCATGACGGACACGCGAATGGATGGGCCGTGATAGCGATGCGCACCGCCGATTTCGACTTCGAGCTGCCGGAAGACCTGATCGCGCTCAGGCCCGCGAAGCCGCGCGACGCGGCGCGGCTGCTGGTGGTGCGCCCGGGCGCAGAGCTGGAACTGACCGACGCGGTGTTCCGCGACCTGCCGCAGTTCCTGACCCCCGGCGACGTGCTGGTGTTCAACGACACCAGAGTCATCCCCGCCGCGCTCACCGGCCGCCGCCAGCGCGGCGACGGCAGCGCGCCGAAGGTGCGCTTCAACCTGCACAAGCGCCTCGATGACGCCCGCTGGCTGGCCTTCGCGCGCCCGGCGAAGAAGCTGGCGGCGGGCGACAAGGTGCTGTTCGGCTGTTCGGCCGGGGCCTGTTCGGCCGACGAGCTGTGGGCGACGGTGGAGGAGAAGCTTGATAACGGCGAGGTGCTGCTCGCCTTCTCCTTCTCCGGCCCGGTGCTGGACGAAACCATCGCCCGCGTCGGCGACATGCCCCTGCCCCCCTACATCGCCAACCGCCGCCGCCCCGACATCGTTGACCGCAGCGACTATCAGACCATCTACGCGGCGCGCGACGGCTCCGTGGCCGCCCCCACCGCCGGGCTGCATTTCACTTCAGCGTTGTTCGCCAGGCTGGACGAGATGGGGATCGCGCGCCATTTCGTCACCCTGCACGTCGGCGCGGGCACCTTCCTGCCGGTGAAAGGCGAGACGGTGGAAGACCACGAGATGCATGCCGAATACGGGGAGATTTCCGCCGATGTGGCGGCGGCGCTGAACGCGGCGCGCGAGGAAGGCCGGCGCGTCATCGCCGTTGGCACCACCAGCTTGCGCATCCTCGAAAGCGCGGCGGACGCAACCGGCATCCGCCCCTTTTGCGGCGAGACGGACATCTTCATCACCCCCGGCTATCGCTTCCGGGCCGTCAACGGGCTGATCACCAATTTCCACCTGCCGCGCTCCACCCTGTTCATGCTGGTGGCCGCCTTCAGCGGCCTTGAACGCATGAAGCGCGCCTATGCCCACGCCATCGCCGAGCGCTACCGCTTCTATTCCTACGGCGACGCCTGCCTGCTGTTTCCCGCGCCGGAGGCCGTGGCATGAGCGATTTCGGATTCACGCTCTTGCTTCTGTGGATGCTCAATGCGGTCATATTCGCCGACCCCCAATCGGTTGAAGTGGTGCGAGCGAGCCGAGCTTCCGCGAGTTCGGCGAATGACCAGGGAGCGTCGACGGCGGAAGCGTTCGGGTTG
>DRPD01000290.1 GCA_011374735.1 Thermopetrobacter sp. | reverse complement strand
CCGATGACGCCGCCCAAGATCTCGATGGCGCGGTTGGCGATCACCTCGTTGGCGTTCATGTTGGTCTGGGTGCCGGAGCCGGTCTGCCAGACCTTCAGGGGGAAATGATCGTCCAGCTTGCCGTCCATCACCTCCGTGGCCGCCTCGATGATGGCCTGGCCGATCACCGGGTCGAGATCGCCCAGCGCCATGTTGGCCTCCGCGGCGGCGCGCTTGATGACGCCCAGGGCGTGGATGAGCGGGCGCGGCATGCGCTCTTCGCCGATCGGGAAGTTCCGCAGGCTGCGCTGGGTCTGCGCGCCCCAATACCTGTCGGCGGGCACTTCCACGTCGCCGAAGCTGTCGGTCTCGATGCGGGTGTCGGTCATGGCCGGCGGCCTTCTCGTGGATGATCGCTAATGAACGCTGGCGTCATCATAGCCGCCGCGTCTCAAGGCGCAACCAGCACCGTGCGGCATTGCTTCGGCAGCCAGGCGAGGGTCTTCGGTGGCGGCGGCACCAGGCGGCGCGGGCGCGGGCGCGGCAGCGGAATGCCGTCATGAAACAGTTTCGGCGGCGGCGCGGGCGGGCCTTTCCTCACGATCTTGCAGCTGCGCCACGGCTTGCAGGAATACCAGTAGGCCAGATGCTTGCCGCAGCCGGTGCCGTCGGCCGGCTTGGGGTCGCCCTGATCCTTGCAGTATCCGGCCCCCTTCGGGCAGCGCAGGCGGACGTGGAAATGATAGTTGTGGCCATACAGCGGCCTGATCTTGGCCAGCCAGCGGCGATCCGGGTTGCCGCGCGAGATGTCGCACAGGAACTTCTTGATGGGCGGATGGACGAAGATGCGCTGCACTTCCCCGTAGCTGGCGGCCAGCTTTAAGAGCCGGGCGTGGCGCATGGTGAAGCGTTGCGGGTTGATGCGCTTGCGGTCGAGGGTCATCAAGGTGGCGGAGATGGTGTTGCGCTCTTTCGTGGTGAGGACGCGGCCGGGCATCTCGGTGAGCCAGATGTCGGCGTCCAGCCCGATCTGGTGCGAGGCGTGGCCGGTCAGCATCGGGCCGCCGCGCGGTTGCGAGAGATCGCCGATCAGCAGCCCGCGCCAGCCCACCTTCCGCTTGGCGTCCCGCGCGAACTTGCGCAGGAAGGCGATGAGGCGCGGCTGGCCCCAGTAGCGGTTGCGGTGCGGGCGCATGACCTGCCAGGCAGGGCCGGTGAGCGGTATGGCGACGTTGCCGGCCGCGCAGCCGCGCGAATAGAAGCCGATGGGTTCGGGCGGCAGATGGGCCGGCGTCTTCTGGTGGCCGAACAGCTTCTTCGCCGGCTTGTTCAATAGGGTGCGGACATCGGCGGCGGGCGGCACGGAGGCCCTGGCCTCGGCGGCCGGCGCCGGGCCGGCGGCGGCGAGCAAGAAGCCGGCGGCGATGAGCGCGGCGAGGCTATTTCTTGCGGAACACATCGAGCGACACGACGTTGTCCTGATCTTCGGAAGAGGCCGGTGAGCCGTGCGGGGCGGCGGCGCCTTCGCCTTCCGCCGCTTTTTCTTCCTGCGTTTCGTTTGCTTCGTCATCGGCGGCCATGGCGCTGAATTGCAGGCCGAACTCCACCGCCGGGTCGTAGAACGCCTTGATCGCCGCATAGGGAACTTGCAGGCGCTGCGGCTGGCCGGAGAAGAAGAGGGTGACGCGAAACAGGACGTCTTGCACTTCCAGATCCTCGAACTGGTGCTGCAACACGATGGTCAGCTCGTTGGGAAAGCGCGCTTTCAGCGCCTCGGGCATGCGCACGCCGGGGTGGCGGGTGTCGATGGTGACATAGAAATGATGATCGCCCGGCAGGCCGTTGGCGGCGACCCTGGCGAGCGCCAGCCGCACCACGTCGCGCAGGGCGGTCTGCATGAGCAGTTCGTAGCGCATCAGGTCGTCGGGGGCGCGCGTATCGTTGGTGTCGTCCGTCATGGTTCGGGTCTTTCGGTGATCTTCTTCGGCTGAACGGAATCAGCGGCATCATAGCGCATCGGTGGCATGCGCGCAGCCCCGGCGTTATGTTCCGGCGGCTTCGGTCAAGCCTCGCGGCGCCCGGCCATGCATCGGATCACATGCTCCAGCAATACGAACGTTTCTTCCCATTCAACAATTCGCATGCGTTTTATTCGGCAGACAATTTGCCTTGTTTTTCATTTTTACAATATTATTCCATCGGCTCACAAAGTATCAGTT
>DRPD01000289.1 GCA_011374735.1 Thermopetrobacter sp. | reverse complement strand
CCGGTGTTCTTCGGCGTCGTCTTCTCGCTGTCCTCGGCGGTCGGCCCCATCATCGGCCAGAACTTCGGCGCAAAACAGATGCGGCGCGTGCGCCAGACCTATCTTACGGGGCTGGGCTTCGCCGCCGTCTATACCCTGATCATGGCCGCCGTCCTCTTCATCTTCCGTGACCATGTGCCCGGCTGGTTCTCCACCAGCGGCGAGGCCGCCGCCCTGATCGTCTATTTCTGCACCTTCCTGTCGTGGAGCTGGATTTTCACCTCCGGACAGTTCGTCTCACAGGCGGCCTTCAACAACCTGGGCAAGGAGCGCTGGTCCACCCTGTTCAACTGGGCCCGCGCCATCTTCGGCACCATGATCCCGGTGGAGATCGCCGCCCGCTACATGGGCGCCAAGGGCGTCTTCGCCGGTTCGGCGGCGGGCTCGGCCCTCATCGGCCTGCTGGCGGTGCTCGCCGCCTGGTCGCTCATCCACCGCCTGGCCCGCCAGGAGGCCGCTTGACGCCACACCCCGGGCGCGCCATACCCTTGCGGGCATGGAGCTCATCGAACACATCATCACCGCCAACGGCGGCCAGCAGACCGCCGCCATCGCCGCCGCCGCGGGACTGGCCCCGCGGGATTTCGAGGCCGTCCTGCGCGCCCAGGTACCCGTCATCGCCCGGCGCATCCACGAGCGCGCCGAAAGCGACGAGGCGGAACTGGAAGCCATCTTCGATCTGCTGGAAGACGGCGAGGCGGAGGAATATCTGCGCAAGCCGAGGGCCCTGACCTCCCGCGAGGCCGTGGATGACGGCGAGGACATTCTCGCCCACCTCTTCGGCTCCCCGGAGGAGGCCGCCAGGACCGCCCCCGCGCCGCAGGGCGTGGATCCAGCCCTCGCCGGGCGGTTGATGACCTATTCCGCCGTGCTCACCGTGGCCGCCATGAGCCGCCGCTACCGCGCCGAGGCCCTGCCCGCAGCCCGGCTGGATGACGGCGGCGAGGGCAAGGGCGCTGGCATTCTCTCCATCATCATCTCCGCCCTCATCGCCGGGCTGGTGAAGGGCTTGAGCCGCGCCCTGCTGCCGCGCCGCAGGCGGCGCAGGCGCTATTCCACCCGCTACCGCCGCCACAGACGCCGCACGCGCCGCCGCACCACGAGACGCCGCCGCACGCGGCGCGCAAGACGGCGCAGCACATCCATCCTGAAGGACATCCTGGGCCAGGTTCTGCGCGGATGAGCCACAGCACCCGGACGGGGGAAATTTCCTGCCGCCGGCGATGAAAAACGCCTTGCCACGGGCCCGGCCATTTTCTATAACGCGCGGGCGCAAGGGGCGCAGGCTTCAAACCGCCCCATGCCGCATGGCCCGCCTGGGTAGCTCAGTTGGTAGAGCAGCGGACTGAAAATCCGCGTGTCGGTGGTTCGATTCCGCCCCCAGGCACCATTCCCCCTCCCACCCTGCCGGAAAACCATTTCACGCTGATGTAGCCCGGCGACGGACTTTGCGCAAAACGGCGCCGCCCCGAATATTTGCCTTCCGTGCGGCATCCATTTGATCAACCGCGTTTTCTAT
>DRPD01000288.1 GCA_011374735.1 Thermopetrobacter sp. | reverse complement strand
GCTCATCGCCACCTTGAAGGGCGTCGATGACCGTAACGCCGCGGAGGCATTGAAGGGCCGCCAGCTGAAGCTGCCACGCGCGAAGCTGCCGGAGACAGCGGCGGACGACGAGTTCTACATCGCCGATCTGATCGGCCTGACGGTGGAGGACACCGAAGGCCGCCCGGTCGGGCGGGTGGCGGCGGTGCACGACTTCGGGGCCGGCGATCTGCTGGAAATCCGCCCGGCCGGCGGCGGCGCCACGTTCTACCTGCCGTTCACCAGGGCGAGCGTGCCGGAGGTGGACATCGCTGGCCGGCGGCTGGTCGTGACGCCGCCGGAAGACGGGGAACGCGGCGATGTTTGACTATGCGCCGCTGCACTGGATGGCCTTCTTCACCGCCAGCGTGCTCATCGTCATCGCGCCGGGGCCGGATTTCGCGTTCGTGTTGAGCCAGACGGTGCGCGGCGGCCGGCGCGGCGGGTTCGCCGCCATGTTCGGCGTGTTGACCGGCGGTCTGGGCCATGCCCTGCTGGCGGCGCTGGGATTGTCGGCCATTCTGCTTGCCTCGGCCACCATCTTCATGGTGTTGAAGGTGATCGGCGCCGCCTATCTGATCTGGCTGGGGATTCAGGCGCTGCGTGGCGGTGACGACACGTTAACCCATGCCGCCGCAGCGCCACCGCCGCCCCTGAAGCGTATCTATCGGCAAGGCGCGCTGGTCTGCCTGTTCAACCCGAAGGCGGCGGCCTTTTTTCTCGCCTTCCTGCCACAATTCGTGGTCAACGGCGCCGGGCCGGTGTGGGCCCAGATGCTGCTGCATGGCCTGCTGGTGGTGGCGGTGGCGGCGCTGTTGCTGCCGTTGCTGGTGCTGGCCGGCGATCGGCTGGCTGAAACGCTGCGCGCCACCCCGCGCATCGGCCGCTGGCTGCAACGCGCCCTGGGCGGGGCGCTGATCGGGCTGGGGCTGAGTCTCGCCTTGCAGGAGCGTTGAAATGGCCTTTTCAGCCACCATCCTGACGCTTTACCCGGAGATGTTCCCCGGGCCCTTGGGCCACGCGCTGGCCGGCCGGGCGCTTCAGAAAGGCATCTGGGAGCTGGATGTGCGCGACATCCGCGACGCCGCCACCGACCGGCACCACACCGTGGACGACACCCCGGCCGGCGGCGGCCCGGGCATGGTGATGAAGCCCGACGTGCTGGGCCGCGCCATCGACGCCGCATCGCCCCCCGGCGATCCGCGCCCGCGGCTGCTGATGAGCCCGCGCGGCGAACCGCTGACCCAGAGGCTGGTGCGTGACTTCGCCGCCGGGTCGGGGCTCATCATCGTCTGCGGGCGCTTTGAGGGGGTGGACGAACGGGTCATCGAAGCGCGCGGCTTGCGCGAGGTTTCGATCGGCGATTTCGTGCTCTCCGGCGGCGAAGCGGCCGCCATCTGCCTGCTCGACGCGGTGGTAAGGCTCATCCCCGGCGTCATGGGCAAGGCCGAATCGGGGCTCGAGGAAAGTTTCGAGAACGGCCTGTTGGAACATCCCCACTACACCCGCCCGCGCATCTGGGAAGGCCGCGCCATTCCCGACGTGCTGCTCTCAGGCGATCATGAGAAAATCGCCCGCTGGCGGCGCGAACAGGCACAGAAAATCACCCAAGAACGCCGCCCCGGCCTGTGGAGGGCATGGCGCCGGCGCGACGATGATTGAAGGCATTGATCGTAGGCGCAAGATATGCGGACGCCTTGTCCGCGTGTTTCACGCGCTCATCCTGACGAACTCTTCCATCGCGCCCGCCACAAGCGCATCGGCCGATAATCTGGCCTGCCCGTCAAAAAAGCCCCGCCGTTGCCGGCGGGGCTTTCGATTCATGCCATCGGAGATGGCGGGAGGATCACTCCTCCACCTTCAGGTTCTCCGCCGAGGAGCGGCCGTTGCGGCCTTCCACCAGCTCGTAGCTCACTTTCTGCCCTTCGAACAGGGTGGACAGGCCGGCCGCCTCGACGGCGGAAATGTGCACGAAGGCGTCCTTGCCGCCCTCTTCCGGCTCGATGAAGCCATAGCCCTTCTGGGCGTTGAACCATTTGACGGTGCCATTTGCCATGATGAAATCTCCTTGTATTGGCTGGTTGGCGTCAGAAAAAAGCGAAACGGGGCATGACGACACCGCGCGCCGGCCCGGCGGGCGCGGCTTGCGTCATCACGTCATGGAGATAAGGGGATCGGCGGGCAGCGGTGGCCGAAGGACGGCGCGTTCGCCGCAGCCACGCATGGGTCGTATGTAACACGGGACAGGGGGTCTTTCTCGAAACGGGTGACGCCGGTGTCCGGCATCAGGTTCCGGAACACGCCAGCGCATCTCGCGCGACCCGGAGGCCTTAATAACTTCACCGGCGCCGTATCCACCACACCGGAAGGAGCGGCGGCATGCGCGAAAACGTCGCGCCGGTGAACCACGCTTCGCACCCTGCGCCCTTTCCGCCGCCGGGTCAAGCGATATTATGCGCCACGGGCGGCCGGAGCGGCGAGGCGCTTGCCAGTCGCGGCGTTTTGCTGCACCTTGGCCCGGTCACGCCAATCGACGGGATGGGGAGCCGGCCTCGCATGGATGACACCCGTGAAGCTTCCTGGGCGCGGCGCTGGCTGCGCCGCTTCTTCTATTGGCTGGGGCGGGTGTGGCTGCGCCTGTTCTACCGCGTCGAGGTGCGGGGGCTGGAGAATCTCCAGAAGGCCGGGGCCAGGGCGGTCATCGTCTCCAATCACGAATCCTATCTCGACGGGCAGCTGATCGGCTCGTTCGTATCCGGCGATCTGTCGTTCGCCGTCAACACCCATGTGGCCGGCCGCGGCTTGCTGGCCCGGCTGGCCACGAAGGTGTTCGACATCATCACCGTCGATCCGGGCAACGCCATGGCCCTGCGCTCGCTGATCCGCAAGGTGGCGCAAGGGCGCCGGGTGGTGATCTTCCCCGAAGGGCGGGTCACCCTCACCTCCGGACTGATGAAGATCTACGACGGCCCGGCGGTGATCGCCCACAAGGCCGGCGCGCCGCTGGTGCCGGCGCGCATCGAGGGGGCCAGCAAGGCGCGGCTGTTCACCCGCCTGCCGCCGGGCAAGGCGCGGCTTCGGTGGTTTCCGAAGATCACCCTGACGTTTCTCGAACCGGTGCGGCTCGACCCGCCGGCGGAGTTGAGCGGCCCGGCCCTGCGCCGCTGGCTGGGCGATGCGCTCTATGACCTCATGGCGGAAGCGGCCTTCACCACCGCGCCGTGGCGGCGGCATCTGATGGAGGCGTTTCTCGACGCGCGCAAGGAGAACGGCGGCAAGCGCCTGGTGCTGGAGGACATCAACCGCGAGCCGCTGAGCTATGACCGCATCGCCATCGGGGCCCACGTGCTGGGCGGCGAGCTCAAGGCGATGACGCGCGGCGAGACGACGCTGGGCGTGCTGCTGCCCACCTCCGCCGGGTGTCTCGTCACCCTGCTGGGCCTGCTCACCAACGGCCGGGTGCCGGCCATGCTCAATTTCTCCACCGGGGCGCTCAACATGGCGGCGGCGTGCAAGGCGGCCAGCGTGAAGACCATCGTCACCTCGCGCCGCTTCGTGGAGCAGGGCGGGCTGGAGGACGTCATCGCGGTGCTGGAAAGGGACTGCCGCATCATCTGGCTGGAGGAGGTACGCGAACGGTTGGGCGCGGCGGCCAAGATCCGCGGGCTGATCCGGGCCCGGCTGGGGCGCGCCGGCCTGAAGATCGCCGGGGCCGATCTCGACCCCGACGGGGCGGCGGTGATCCTCTTCACCTCCGGCTCCGAAGGGGTGCCGAAGGGCGTGGTGCTGAGCCACGCCAACCTGCTGGCCAACGCCCATCAGGTGCTCTCCATCGTCGATTTCAACACCTCCGACCTGATCTTCAACGCCCTGCCGATGTTTCACGCGCTGGGGCTGTCGGCCGGGGTGTTCCTGCCGCTGGTGGCCGGCAGCCGGCTGTTCCTCTATCCCTCGCCGCTGCATTACAAGGTGATCCCGGAGCTGGTCTACGAGACCTCCGCCACGGTGTTTTTCGCCACCGACACCTTCCTCGCCGGCTATGCGCGCAACGCCCACCCCTATGACTTCTACAACGTGCGTTACGTGGTGGCCGGCGCGGAACGGGTGCGCGAGGAGACGCGGCGCACCTGGATGAACAGGTTCGGCCTGCGCATCTACGAAGGCTACGGGGCGACGGAAACCTCGCCGGTGCTGGCGGTGAACACGCCGATGCATTTCAAGGCCGGCACCGTGGGCCGTTTGCTGCCGGCCATCAAATGGCGCATCGAGCCGGTGGAGGGCATCGAAGACGGCGGGCGGCTGGTGGTCAAGGGGCCCAACGTGATGAAGGGCTATCTGCGGGCCGACGAGCCGGGCGTGCTGGAGCCGCCGGAAGGCGGCTGGTATGATACCGGCGACATCGTCGCCATCGATGATGATGGCTACGTCACCATCAAGGGGCGGGCCAAGCGGTTCGCCAAGGTGGGCGGCGAGATGGTGGCGCTGCCGGGCGTGGAGATGATCCTGGGGCGCATCTGGCCCGATCACGACCATGCGGTGGTGGCGGTGCCGGACAGGAAGAAGGGCGAGAAGCTGGTGCTGATCACCACCCTGGCCGATCTGTCGCGCCGCGAGCTGGCGAAGCGCATGAAGGAGGAGGGCGCGGCCGACATCGCCGTGCCGCGCGAGATCATGACGGTGGAGGAGCTGCCGGTGCTGGGCTCGGGCAAGACCGATTACGTCACCTTGCAGGACATGGCGCGCCAGGCGGCCTGACGATCCGATGACCTTCACGGCGATCACCAACCGGCACGAGACGCACGCCGTCGCCATCGGCGGCGTGACGGTGGGCGGCGCCGCGCCGGTGGCGGTGCAGTCGATGACCAACACCGACACCGCCGACGTGGAGGCCACGGTGCGGCAGGTGGCCGAACTGGCCCGGGCCGGCTCCGAGTTGGTGCGCGTCACCGTGGACAGGCCGGAAGCGGCGGCGGCGGTGCCGCGCATCCGCGAGAAGCTGGACGCCATGGGCGTCGCCGTGCCGCTGGTGGGGGATTTTCACTACATCGGCCATACCCTGCTGCGCGACGAGCCGGCCTGTGCGGCGGCGCTGGCCAAATACCGCATCAACCCCGGCAACGTCGGCTTCGGCCGCAAGCAGGATCGCAACTTCGCCATGATGATCGAAACGGCGCTGAAGCACGGCAAGGCGGTGCGCATCGGCGCCAACTGGGGCTCGCCGGATCAGGCGCTGTTGACCGGGCTGATGGACGAAAACGCGCGGCGCGCCGATCCGAAGGACGCCCGCGAGGTGATGCATCAGGCGTTGGTGGAATCGTGCCTGCGGTCGGCCAAACGGGCCGAGGAGCTGGGCCTTTCGCCCGATCGCATCGTGCTGTCGGCCAAGGTGTCGGAGGTGCAGGATCTGATCGCCGTCTATCGCCAGCTGGCGGCGCGTGGCAATTACGCCCTGCATCTGGGGCTGACCGAGGCGGGCATGGGCGACGCCGGCGTCATCGCCTCCACCGCCGCGCTGGCGGTGCTGCTGCAAGAGGGCATCGGCGACACCATCCGCGTCTCGCTCACCCCGGAACCGGGCGCGCCCCGGGTGCGCGAGGTGGAGGTGGCGCAGCTGATCCTGCAATCGCTGGGGTTGCGCCACTTCACGCCGGACATCATC
>DRPD01000287.1 GCA_011374735.1 Thermopetrobacter sp. | reverse complement strand
CCGCCTTGAGCCGTTTCATCTTTTCCCCGAATGCGGCGCGGCGCTCCTCGCCGACGATGCCGGCTTCGATGCCCAGAGGGGTGAGGCGTTCATCGGCGTTGTCGGCGCGCAGCATGAGGCGGTATTCGGCCCTTGAGGTGAACATGCGATAGGGTTCCGTGACGCCGCGGGTGATCAGATCGTCGATCATCACGCCCAGATACCCATCGGTGCGCGAGATGATGACGGGGGCCAGATCGCCGGCCAAGCGCGCCGCGTTCAGCCCGGCCAGCAGCCCCTGCGCGGCCGCCTCCTCATAGCCGGTGGTGCCGTTGATCTGCCCGGCCAGGAACAGCCCCGGCGCCCTCTTCAGCATCAGCGACGCATCGAGGGCGCGCGGATCGACGTAATCGTATTCGATGGCGTAGCCGGGGCGCAGCATCTTCGCGTTTTCAAGGCCGGGGATGGTGGCCAGCAGTTGCCGCTGCGCGTCTTCCGGCAGGGAGGTGGAGATGCCGTTGGGATAGACGGTGTGGTCGTCCAGCCCCTCCGGTTCGAGAAAGATCTGATGCGCCGCGCGGTCGGCGAAGCGGACGATCTTGTCCTCGATGGACGGGCAGTAGCGCGGGCCGGTGGCGGTGATGCGGCCGGAATACATGGCGGAGCGCGACAGGTTGTCGGCAATGATGCGGTGGGTTTTTTCGTTGGTGTGGGTGATGTGGCAGGCCACCTGCGGGTTGGCTACTTTTCTCGTGAGGAACGAGAAGAACACCGGGTCGTCGTCGCCCGGCTGTTCCTGAAGTTGGCCGTAGTCGATGGTGCGCCCGTCGAGTCTGGGCGGCGTGCCGGTCTTCAGCCGCCCCATGGGCAAATCGAGACGGCGCAGGGTGTCGGCCAGCGCCTTGGCCGGCGGGTCGTCCATGCGTCCGGCCGGCCAGCTCTTCTCGCCCAGATGAATGAGGCCGTTCAGAAACGTGCCGGTGGTCAGCACCACCGCTTTGGCGGCCAGCGTGCGCCCGTCGGCCAGCCGCACCGCCTCCACGCCGGCCTTGCCCAGCGTGATGTCCGCCGCCTCGCCCTCGATCCCCTCCAGCCCGGTGATGGAGGCGATGGCGGCCTGCATGTGCTTGCGATAAAGCGCCCGGTCGATCTGGGCGCGGGGGCCGCGCACCGCCGGCCCGCGCGAGCGGTTGAGCAGCCGGAACTGGATGGCGGACAGATCGGCGACGCGGCCCATCAGGCCGTCCAGGGCGTCGATCTCGCGCACCAGATGGCCCTTGCCCAGCCCGCCGATGGCCGGGTTGCAGGACATCTCGCCGATGCGGTCGAAGCGGTGGGTGACGAGCGCCACCCTGGCCCCGGCCCGCGCCGCCGCGGCGGCCGCCTCGCAACCGGCATGGCCGCCGCCGATGACGATCACGTCGTATGTCACTCTGCCATTCATTCGCGTTCATGCCGGATTGTTTCGCACATCCCATGATCGGGGGCTTATTGTATCTGAGAGAAGCGCCAATGGCGATTTTCCGCCATTGGCGCTTCTTTGCCATCCTTTTCACGGGGTCATTCATTTTTCCAAGACAGGTCATGGAGGATTGATCCGCACGGGCGTCCCGTTTATATAAAGGGCACGAACGCTTCACCAGACCTTCCGGATGACGGAAGATGAACATGGGAAGTGGGTTCCTCCGGGGGCCCGCTTTTTTTGATAGGAGGCCGTGTTGACGAATTGCCCGAAAGATCTTTTCGCCGCTTTCCGGCTGCAAATCGCACGCCTTTTCTTGAAATAGCGCTGCTATTCCTGCGAAAAGGCGCATCGATTTTCGCTCGGAAATCGCCAAAAATCTTCTTTCGTGCCATTCGCCCCCACGACCTTCAGGGAAGAATGACCGGATGATGGAAGTGGAGAAAAAAGATCGGCGCATCGCGCGCGAAAGCGGGCCGGCGGCGGCGGTGGCGAAGCTGGCCGGGCCGCTGCTTGAGGGCATGGGCTTTCGCCTGGTGCGGGTGCGTTTCGCCGGGCGCGATCTGCAGGTGATGGCCGAGCGCCCCGACGGCTCTCTCACCATCGATGATTGCGCGGCCATTTCGCGCGCCCTGTCGCCCCTGCTGGACGTGGAGGACCCCGTGCCCGGCCGCTACAATCTGGAGATCTCCTCGCCCGGCGTGGCCCGGCCGCTGGTGCGCCCGGCCGACTTCGAGACATGGGCCGGCCATGAGGCGAAGATCGAGATGGCCACGTCTATCGACGGCCGGAAACGCTTTCGCGGCGTGCTGGAAGGCTTCGATGAAGACAGCGACGAGGTGCGCCTGTTCCTCCCCGCCGAGAAGGCCGGCGGCGAAAAAGGCGACGACGACGTGCTGATCGGCCTGAAGTTCGCCGACATCGCCAGCGCCCGGCTGGTGATGAGCGATGCGCTGCTCAACGCCGCGGCGAAGGCCGCGCAACGGAGCAAGTCCCTGACCGACGGCGCGCCGCCGCCCGATGCGGCCGCCCCCGACAACCGCAAGAAACGGAGATGATGACCATGACCAGTGCCGTCAGCGCCAACCGGCTGGAGCTGTTGCAGATCGCCGACGCGGTGGCCCGCGAGAAATCCATCGACAAGGCCATCGTGCTGGAAGCGATGGAGGAGGCCATCCAGCGCGCCGCGCGCTCGCGCTTCGGCTCCGAACTGGACATTCGCGCCCACATCGACCCGAAGACCGGCGAGATCACCCTGCGCCGGGTCATCACGGTGGTGGACGAGGTGGAAGACGAGAACACCCAGATGTCGCTTGACGAGGCGCGCAAGCTGAAGGAAGACGCCGAGATCGGCGATGAGTTCTCCGAACCGCTGCCGCCCATCGACTTCGGCCGCATCGCGGCGCAGAACGCCAAGCAGGTGATCGTCCAGAAGGTGCGCGAGGCGGAGCGCGAGCGGCAATATGAAGAATACAAGGATCGCATCGGCGAGATCGTCTCCGGCGTCGTCAAGCGCGGCGAGTTCGGCCATACCACCGTCGATCTGGGCCGCGCCGAGGCGCAGTTGCGGCGCGACGAGAGCATCCCGCGCGAGAGCTTCCGCCCCGGCGACCGCATCCGCGCCTACATCCACGACGTGCGCCGCGAGCCGCGCGGGCCGCAGATCTTCCTGTCGCGCACGCGGCCGGAATTCATGGTCAAGCTGTTCGCCCAGGAGGTGCCGGAGATCTACGACGGGGTGGTGGAGATCGTCGCCGTGGCCCGCGACCCCGGCTCGCGGGCCAAGATCGCGGTGCGCTCCTCCGATCCGTCCATCGATCCGGTGGGCGCCTGCGTCGGCATGCGCGGCTCGCGCGTGCAGGCGGTGGTCAACGAGTTGCAGGGCGAGAAGATCGACATCATCCCGTGGACGCCCGACGCCGCCTCGTTCATCGTCAACGCGCTGGCCCCGGCGGAAGTGGCCAAGGTGGTGCTGGACGAGGACGCCAAGCGCATCGAGGTGGTGGTGCCCGAAGACCAGCAGTCGCTGGCCATCGGGCGGCGCGGCCAGAACGTGCGGCTGGCCTCGCAGCTGTCCGGCTGGGATATCGACATCATGACCGAGGACGAGGAGGCCGAACGCCGCCAGCGCGAGTTCGCGGAGCGCACCGAACGCTTCATGACGGCGCTCGACATGGACGAGATGCTGGCCCAGCTGCTGGCCTCCGAAGGCTTCACGTCGGTGGAGGAAGTGGCCTACGTGGATGTCGCCGAAATCGCCGCCATCGAGGGTCTCGACGAGGAGGTGGCGGAGGAAATCCAGGCCCGGGCGCGCGAGTATCTGGAACGCGAGGCGGCGCAGCTGGACGCCAGGCGCAAGGAGCTGGGGGTGTCAGACGAGCTGCTGCGGATCGACGGCATAACGCCGGAAATGCTGGTCAAGCTGGGTGAGGACGGCGTGAAGACGCTGGAGGATCTGGCCTATTGCGCCACCGACGACCTTATCGGCTGGCGCGAGCGCAAGGACGGTGAAACCATCACCCATGACGGCATCTTCAGCGCGCTGGACGTGTCCCGGGCCGAGGCGGAGGCGATGATCATGCAGGCGCGCCGTCTGGCCGGCCTCATCGCCGAGGAGCCCGAAGCGGAAGACGAGGAAGCCGCCGACGCCGCCACGGACGCCGATGAACCGGCCGCCGATCAACAATCATGAGGCCGCCACCGCCAGATGAGCGCCCGCCCGCGACAGACGACCCCGGCAGCCGGCAAGGCGGCGGCGATGCGCACCTGCATCGCCACCGGCCAGACGCGGCCGCGCGCTGACTTGTTGCGCTTCGTGCGCGATCCGGACGGCCGTGTCGTCTTCGACTTCAAGAGCGATCTGCCCGGCCGCGGCGCCTGGATCGTGCCCGAACGGGCCGCCATCGAGCGGGCCGTCGCGGGGAACGCCTTCGCGCGGGCCTTCAAGGCGCCGGTGAAGGTGGCCCCGGATCTGGCCGACGACGTGGCCCGCCGGTTGCGCGCCGCGGCGCTTTCCGCGCTGTCGCTGGGCCGCAAGGCCGGGGTGGCCACCAGCGGCTTCGGCAAGGTGTCCGATCTGATCGCGGCGGGCGACGCGCGGGCCTTGATTTTCGCCGCGCAAGCGGCCGCGGACGGCAAGCGCAAGCTCATCGGCCGGGCCCGCAAGGCGGCGGATGTGGAGCCGGAAATGGTCGATTTTTTCGCCTCCGATGAATTGAGTTTGGCATTTTCCCGGCCAAATGTGATACATGCAGCCATGAAAGGCCATCCGCTGACCGACAAGTTCCTGCGGCTGGCCCGCTTGGCCCGTGCCTGCGCCGCTGCGGGGCGCGCCTGAATGATGGAGCGACGAGCATACCCATGAGCGAGTCCGACAAGAAAGGTGACAAGCCCACCCTGCGGCTGAGCCGCACCACGACCGAAACCGGACGGGTGCGCCAGAACATCGCCCATGGGCGCTCCAAGACGGTGGTGGTGGAAACCCGCCGCAAGCGCGTCATCACGCCGCCGGGCAAGGGCAAGTCCGCCACGCCGGCCGCCGCGCCCGACGCGCCGCCGGCGGAACGCCCCGCCGCGCCCACACCGCCGGCGCAAGAGGACAAGGCGGCGACGCCGAAGGCCTGGGAGAAGCTGACCCCGCAGGAGCGCGCGGCCCGCGAGAAGGCGCTGGAGCTGGCCAAGGTGCGGGCCGTGGAAGAAGAAAAGCGCAAGAAGGAAGAAGCCAGGCGGCGGGCCGAGGAAGAGGCCCGGCGCAAGCGCGAGGAAGAGGAAAAGGCCCGCCAGCTGGCCGAGGAAGCGGCGCGGCGCGAGGCGGCCGCGGTGGCCGCCAAGAAAGCGGAGGAAAGCGGCGCCAAGCCCAAACCCAAACCCGCCGCGGCGGCCCCAACGAAAGAGAAGCGCCCGGAGACGGAACAGCGGCGCAAGCCGAAGCCGGCGCGCGGCGGCGACCAGCGGCGCCGCGGCAAGCTGACCATCGCGCGGGCCCTGTCCGGCGACACGGAAGAGGATCGGGCCCGCTCGCTGGCCGCCTTCCGCCGCCGCATGGAGCGCCAGAAGAAACAGGCCGCCGGCGCCACGGGCCAGCGCGAGAAGATCGCGCGCGAGGTGGTCATCCCGGAAGCCATCACCATTCAGGAGCTGGCCAACCGCATGGCCGAGCGCGCCGTCGATGTCATCAAGTATCTGATGCAGCAAGGCCAGATGCACAAGATCAACGATGTCATCGACGCCGACACCGCCGAGCTCATCGCCGAGGAATTCGGCCACAAGGTCAAGCGCGTCTCCGAGGCCGACGTGGAAGAGGGGCTGATCGGGCCGGAGGATGCGCCGGAGACGCTCCAGCCCCGGCCCCCGGTGGTCACCGTCATGGGCCATGTCGATCACGGCAAGACGTCGCTGCTCGACGCCATCCGCAAGACCAGGGTGACCGACCACGAGGCGGGCGGCATCACCCAGCATATCGGCGCCTATCAGGTGGAAACCGACGGCGGGAAGATCACCTTCCTGGATACCCCGGGCCATGAGGCCTTCACCGCCATGCGGGCGCGCGGCGCGCAGGCCACCGACATCGTGGTGCTGGTGGTGGCGGCCGACGACAGCGTCATGCCGCAGACCGTCGAGGCGATCAATCACGCCCGGGCGGCCGAGGTGCCGATCATCGTCGCCATCAACAAGATCGACAAGCCGGACGCCAACCCGGACAAGGTGCGCACCGAACTGATGCAGCATGAGGTGTTCGTGGAGAGCATGGGCGGCGACGTGCTCGACGTGGAGGTGTCGGCTCTCACCGGCCGGGGTCTTTCGGAGCTTCTGGAGGCCATCCAGCTGCAGGCGGAGCTGATGGAGCTGAAGGCCAATCCCGACCGCCCGGCCGAGGGGCTGGTCATCGAGGCGCGGCTCGACCGTGGCCGCGGGCCGGTGGCCACGGTGCTGGTGCGGCGCGGCACGCTGGCGGTGGGCAACATCGTCGTGGCCGGCACCGGCTGGGGGCGGGTGCGGGCGCTGATCGACGACACCGGCCGCAACGTGGTCAGAGCCGGCCCGTCCATGCCGGTGGAAATCCTGGGCTTCAACTCGGTGCCGGAAGCCGGCGACGTGCTGGTGGTGGTGGAAACCGAGGCCCGGGCCCGCGAGGTCACCGAATACCGCGCGCGCAAGAAGCGCGAGGCCAAGGGCGTGGCCATGCGCCGCGCCTCGCTGGAGCAGATGATGAGCCAGATGAAGGAGGGCGAGCTGAAGAAGTTCCCCGTCCTCGTCAAGGCCGACGTGCAAGGCTCCGCGGAGGCCATCGTGCAGGCCCTGCAGAAGCTGGGCAACGAGGAGGTGCAGGCTCAGGTGGTGCACTACGGCGTCGGCGGCATCTCCGAATCCGACGTGCAGCTGGCCGCCACCACCGGCGCCGCCATTCTCGGCTTCAACGTGCGCGCCAACCGCCAGGCCAGCGACGCGGCGCAGCGCGAGGGCATCGAGATCCGCTATTACAACATCATCTACGACCTGGTGGACGACATGAAGCAGGCCATGTCCGGCCTGCTGACCCCGGAGAAGCGCGAAACCTTCATCGGCAACGCGGAGGTGCTGGAGGTGTTCAACGTCTCCAAGGTCGGCAAGGTGGCCGGCTGCCGGGTCACCGAGGGCCAGGTGGAGCGCGGCGCCGGGGTGCGGCTGATCCGCGACGACGTGGTCATCCACGAAGGCAGCCTGGTGTCGCTGAAGCGCTTCAAGGACGAGGTGAACAGCGTGACCGCCGGGCAGGAATGCGGCATGGCGTTCGACAACTGGCAGGACATCAAGCCCGGCGACATCGTGGAGTGCTACCGCGTCGAGGAAGTCGCCCGCAGCTTGTGAGCGCCGGGAGCCGCCTGCCATGACCAGCCGCCGCAAGCCGCCGTCGCAGCGCCAGTTGCGGGTCGGCGAGATGATCCGCCACGCGCTGGCCGATATCCTTCTGACGCGCCGCCTCGACGAGCCGGATCTCGACACCGCGCTGATCACCGTCACCGAGGTGGAGGCGTCGCCCGATCTGAAGCACGCCACGGTGTTCGTGCGGCCGTTGACCGACGCCATGCGGGACGGTCTGGAAGAGCGCCTGAACGCCCGGGCCGGGCGCATCCGCGGGCTGCTGGCCGGGCCGTTGCGGCGCTTGCGATACATGCCGCGCCTCAGCTTCCGGCTCGATCCGGCCCAGGATCACGCATCGCACATCGACGGCCTGCTCCGCGATCCGCGCGTGGCCCGCGATCTCGGCGGCGGGGCTGAAGACGACGACGGCTGAAGCGGCCAGCTCAACCCCGCCACTGTTGCGGCCACAGCAGCCAGAACACGGCGAAGCCGGCCGCCACGATGGACGCCGCCAGCAGCCAGGAGCGCCACACGTTGAGCGCCAGCTGCACCCCCACATACATTGCCCCGGCCAGCGCGATCAGCGCGAACGGCCACAGCGGCACCTTGTTGCCGTGATCGGGTTCCGGCATTGCTCGCTCATGAAAACGGTGGACATTCGCGCCGCCTTCTACCACGAAAGGAGTGATGACGCAGGGGCCGTTCGACAAGCAGCTGATCCGCCGCCGCGCCGCCCGGCTGGCGCTGACGGGCCCCGGCGCCATGCCCGAAGCCCTGCACGCCCACGTGGCCGAGGAGATGCTGGCCCGGCTGGCGGCGTGCGATGACGACTTCGACGAGGCCCTCGTCATCGCCACCGCGCCGGCCGACTTCGCGCCGCGCCTGCGCGCCACCGGCCGGGTGAAGCGTGTGCGTCATGCCGCCGCTTACGCCATTCCGGTGGGGGGCGGGCACGATCTGGCGCTCGATCCGGAAGCGCCGGCCCTTGAGCGCGAAAGCCTCGATCTCGTCCTGTCGCTGTTCGATCTGGCGCTCGTCAACGATCTGCCCGGCGCGCT
>DRPD01000286.1 GCA_011374735.1 Thermopetrobacter sp. | reverse complement strand
TGCGCCTCAATCACGAGCTGGCCCGCGCCAAGGCCCGCGCCGAACAGGCCAATCTCGACAAGACCCGCTTCATCGCCGCCGCCAGTCACGACATCCTGCAACCGCTGAACGCGGCGCGGCTGTTCACCTCCTCGCTGGTCGAACGCACCACCACCAAGCCCGAAGGCCGGCTGGCCCGCCAGGTGGACGCGGCCTTGGAATCGGTGGAGGAAATCCTCTCCGCGCTGCTGGAGATCTCGCGCATCGACGCCGGCGCCATGAAGCCGGAGATCACCGCCTTTCCGGTCATGGACGTGCTGGCCCCACTGGCCCGCGAATTCGCCGCGCCGGCCGCCGAAAAGGGCCTCCGGCTGCGGGTCGTGCCATCGTCATTGTGGGTGAGGAGCGATCGCCGCCTGCTGCGCCGGCTGTTGCAGAACCTGCTGTCCAACGCCATCAAGTATACCCATGAGGGGGGTGTGCTGATGGGTTGCCGCCGCCAGGGCGGGCAGTTGCGCGTCATCGTCATGGACACCGGCCCCGGCATCCCGCAGGACAAGCGCGCCGCCGTCTTCAACGAATTCACCCGCCTGCCGGAACACGAGGGCGCCCCCGGGCTGGGGCTCGGGCTGTCCATCGTGGAGCGCATCACCCGCATGCTGGGCGATACCATCGATCTCGAATCGCGCCCCGGTCACGGCACCATGTTCACCCTGCGGGTGCCGCTGGCGCGCGCCGGCGCGCGGCCTTCCCGGCGCGCTGAAGCCCGGCCCGCGCCGCCGCCCGAAGCCGGGGCGGCCAAAGTGCTGGTCATCGACGACGACGCCACCATTCTGCAAGGCATGAAGACCCTGCTCGGTGGCTGGGGCCATGAGGTGGTCACCGCCCACGATGCCGCCACCGCCCAGGCCCACATGTCGGCGGGCCGCCGCTTCACGGCGATCATCGCCGATTATCATCTGGGCGGAAATATCGACGGCATCAGCCTGATCCGCGCCCTGCGCGGCGCGGCCGGAGGCGAATTGCCGGCCATCCTGATCACCGCCAACAGCGGCCCCGGCTTGCGCAAGCGGGCCAGCCGGGAACGCATCATCCTGCTCAACAAGCCGGTGCGCCCGGCGGCGTTGCGCGCCACCCTCAACCGGGCCTGCCAGATCAGCCGCCCGCCGAAACGCGCCGCCGCGGAGTGAGCGCGCCGGCATGGATGATGAATGATGGAGAACAAGCGTCCGCGGAACGCAGCGGCTCAGCTTTCGTCGTCGTCCTTGTCGATGGCCGCCGGGATGATGTCATCCACCGGCGCGTCGTCGTCATCGCTCTCCAGAAAGGCGTCGCCACCGGCCGGCACGTCCACATCCGGCACGTCGCTCAGCGTTTCGTCCACCACCGCCGCCTCGTCGGCGTCTTCCGCCGCCACCAGGCCGTCGTCATCGGTCCCTTCCAGCGCCACCTCTTCCACCGGTTCCTTGGCGTCCTCCGCCGTCGGCGCGGGCGTTTCCTGCTGCTGATCCTGGCGCGAGGGCAGGATGGGATCGACGGTATAGGTCTTGCCGCAGGACGGGCATTCGATCGGATCCTTGTTCAAGTCGTAGAAACGCGCCGCGCAATCCGGGCAGGTGCGTTTCATGCCGAGGCTTCTGTCAACCACGATGCGTGCGCTCCCAGTTGGAAAAGACGGGTCGCCGATGATGGACGGCGCGCCGGGTGGATTGTTGACCTTGCGCGCTTCCCATGCCATGCCCCTTGCGGCTTGTCAAAACCAAATTCCGGCCCGGCCCATGACCACCCATGACGATCAGAACCGGCCCATGACGGCCCGCCCGTCCGCCGGCTTGCGCGGCCGGATGCAGGTGCCGGGCGACAAGTCCATTTCCCACCGCGCCGTGATGCTGGGCGCGCTGGCCATCGGCGAAACCACCATCTCCGGCCTGCTGGAGGCCGGCGACGTGTTGCGCACCGTGCACGCCATGGCGGCGCTGGGGGCGCGCCTGGAGCGCCATCGGGATGGGGCGTGGCACATCACCGGTTGCGGCGTCGGCGGCTTCGTCGAGCCGCCCGGCCCCATCGACTTCGGCAATTCCGGCACCGGGGTGCGGCTCGCCGCCGGACTGGTCGCCACCACGCCCGTGAAGGTCATCTTCACCGGCGACGAATCCTTGAGCCGCCGCCCCATGGGCCGCGTCATCGAACCGCTGGAGCAATTCGGCGCCGCGATCGCCACCGCGCCCGGTGGCCGCCTGCCCATGCGCGTCACCGGTGCCGCCCACCCGGTGCCGGTCACCTGGGAGCTGCCGGTGCCGTCCGCCCAGGTGAAATCGGCGCTGCTGCTGGCCGGGCTGAACGCGCCGGGGGAGACGACGGTCATCGAGCCGGTGCCGACCCGCGATCACACCGAGAAGATGCTCAGGGCCTTCGGCGCCGGGATCGAGGAGGAGCGCACACCCGAAGGCCGCCGCATCACGCTGCGCGGGCACAAGGAGCTCAGCCCCTGCGATCTCACCGTGCCGGGCGATCCCTCCTCCGCCGCCTTCCCGCTCGCCGCCGCTCTCATCTGCCCGAACAGCGAGGTGACGGTCAAAGGCATGCTGCTCAACCCCACCCGCACCGGCCTGATCGAGACCCTTCACGAGATGGGCGCCGACATCACCATCGCCAATCCGCGCGCTTCCGGCGGCGAGATCGTCGGCGACGTGACGGCCCGCACCTCCGCTCTCAGGGGCGTCACCGTGCCGGCGGCGCGCGCCCCGGCGATGATCGACGAATACCCCATCCTCGCCGTGCTCGCCGCCTTCGCCGAGGGGGTGACCCGCATGGAGGGCCTGGCCGAGTTGCGGGTCAAGGAGAGCGACCGCATCGCCGCCACCGCCGCCGGGCTGGCCGCCTGCGGGGTGGAGGTGAAGACCGGCGACGACTGGATGGAGGTCACCGGCCGCGGTGGCGAGGTGAGGGGCGGCGGCCCCATCGCCACCCATCTCGACCACCGCATCGCGATGAGCTTTCTGGTGCTGGGGCTGGCGGCTGAGGAGCCGGTGACGGTGGACGACGGCGCCGTCATCGCCACCTCGTTTCCGCAATTCGCCGAACGCATGCGCGCCCTTGGCGCCGATATCGAGCCGACGGAAGAGGCACGGGAAGGATGATCATCGCCATCGACGGCCCCGCCGCCTCCGGCAAGGGCACCCTGGCCCGCCGCCTGGCGGCCCATTACGGCCTGCGCCATCTCGACACCGGCATGCTGTATCGCGCCGTGGCGCTTCAGGCCATGCGCGCCGGGCTGCCGCCCACCGACGAGGCGGCCATCGCCGCCGCCGCCAACACGCTCGATCCGGCCCTGTGCGACGATCCGGCCCTGCGCGAGGAGGGCGTCGGCCAGGCCGCCTCCATGGTGGCGGCCATGCCGGCGGTGCGCGCCGCGCTGCTGCAGGTGCAGCGTGACTTCGCCCGCCGCCCGCCCGGCGCGGTGCTGGACGGGCGCGACATCGGCACCGTGGTGCTGCCCGACGCCGACGTGAAACTGTTCGTCACCGCCAGCGCCGAGGAACGCGCCCGCCGCCGCCATCGCGAGCTGATGGAGCGCGGGGAGGAGGCCGGGTATGAGGCCGTGCTGGCCGACATCCGCCGCCGCGACGAACGCGACGCGGCGCGCGCCGTGGCCCCCCTGAGACCGGCCGCCGACGCCCACTTGCTGGACACCACGAAATTGGATATAGACAGCGCATTCCGGGAAGCGCGCTGGATCATCGACGCGCATCTGAACACGGGCGCCGGCCGGCGTCGGGAATGAGCCCGCTGCCGGACGGGGCCTTTTGGTATGGCCGCGCCCTGGTGCGGATGTTGCCGGTGCACGAGGCCGCTCATGTCCGCCGGAAGGCATGAGAGGCCACCGGCGGTGTCCGAAGCGGGCCGTGGCGTCACGAGCGAAGGGAACCCGCCCGTTCTTCCCCTTCCCGCGATGGGAGTTGCGGGAGCCGAAGGGAAAGGCCGGGACGACCTGCGGACATTGCCGTGGGCCAACCTCCATTCGTTAGAGATTCGGAAAGGACAGACGAAACCCCATGACTGAAGCCACCCCGACCCGTGAAGATTTCGCCAAGCTGCTCGAGGATTCCTATCTCGCCGCCATGCCGGTGGAGGGAACCGTGGTCAAGGGCAAGGTGCTGGCCATCGAGAACGACCACGCCGTCATCGATGTCGGCCTGAAGACCGAGGGCCGCGTGCCCATCAAGGAGTTCGCGTCGGCCGGCGAGGAGATCGATGTCGGCGATGAAGTCGAGGTCTATCTGGAGCGCATCGAGAACGCGCTGAACGAAGCGGTGCTGTCGCGCGAGAAGGCGCGCCGCGAGGAGGCCTGGAAGCGGCTGGAGAAGTCCTTCGAGGCCGGCGAGACGGTCACCGGCCGCATCTTCGGCCGCGTCAAGGGCGGCTTCACCGTCGATCTGGGCGGCGCCGTGGCCTTCCTGCCCGGCTCGCTGGTGGACATCCGCCCGATCCGCGACGTCACCCCGCTGATGAACGTCGATCAGCCGTTCAAGATCCTCAAGATGGATCACCGCCGCGGCAACATCGTGGTGTCGCGCCGCGCCATTCTGGAGGAGAGCCGCGCCGAGCAGCGCTCCGAGCTGGTGGAAAACCTCAAGGAGGGCCAGGTGGTGGAAGGCGTGGTCAAGAACATCACCGATTACGGCGCCTTCATCGATCTGGGCGGCATCGACGGCCTGCTGCACGTCACCGACATGAGCTGGAAGCGCGTCAACCACCCCTCCGACCTGCTGTCGGTGGGCGACACCGTGAAGGTGCAGGTGATCCGCATCAATCCGGAGACGCAGCGCATCTCGCTGGGCCTGAAGCAGCTCACCGACGATCCGTGGAAGACGGTCACCGAGAAGTATCAGGTCGGCCAGCGGGTCACGGGCCGGGTCACCAACATCACCGACTACGGCGCCTTCGTGGAGCTGGAGGACGGCATCGAGGGTCTGGTGCACGTCTCCGAGATGAGCTGGACGAAGAAGAACATCCATCCGGGCAAGATCCTCTCCACCTCCCAGGAGATCGAGGTGCAGGTGCTCGACGTCGATCCCAACCGCCGCCGCATCTCCCTGGGCCTGAAGCAGACCCGCGAGAACCCGTGGGACACCTTCGAGGAGAAATACCCCAAGGGCACGGTGGTGGAAGGCGAGGTGCGCAACGTCACCGAGTTCGGCATCTTCATCGGGCTGGACGGCGAGGTGGACGGCATGGTACACCTGTCCGATCTCGACTGGTCGCGCCCCGGCGACGAGGCCATCAAGGATTACAGGAAGGGCGACGTGGTCAAGGCCGTGGTGCTCGACGTCGACCGCGCCAAGGAGCGCATCTCGCTGGGCATCAAGCAGCTTGATGAAGCGCCGCTGGAGAAGGCCGGCAACCTGAGGAAGGGGGCCACCGTCACCGCCGAGGTCACCGCCGTGCAGGACAACGGCATCGAGGTGAAGATCGTCGGCACCGACATCACCACCTTCATCCGCCGCTCCGATCTGGCCAAGGAGCGTTCCGAGCAGCGCCCCGAACGCTTCGCCGAGGGCGAAAAGGTGGACGCTCTGGTCACCTCCGTGGACCGCGCCAGCCAGAAGGTGTCGCTGTCCATCAAGGCGCTGGAAGTGGCCGAGGAGAAGAAGGCCATGGAGCAGTTCGGCTCCACCGCCGCCGGCGCCTCGCTGGGCGACATCCTGAAGGCCGCCATGGAGAAGAAGGGCGACGAAGACGGCAACGACGACGCCGGCGACAAGTAAGCCAGGCCGGGAAAGGAGGCGCACGTGTTCGACGCCGACATGGCCGCGACCATCCGGCGCCAGCGCCGCAAGCTGACCGCGTGGCGCGTTATCGCCATCGCCGCGGTGGCGCTGGCGCTGCTGTGGCCGTCCATGGCCGGCAAGACCGGCGTCGGCGTCACCGCGCCGGCCGGCCGCGCCCATGTGGCGCGGGTGCGTGTCGGCGGCCTCATCACCGGCGACGCGCGCTTGCTGGCGCTGCTGAAGCGGGTCGAGAGGAACCCGCGTGTCAGAGCCCTGATCGTCCATGTGGACAGCCCCGGCGGCACCACCACCGGATCGGAAGCCGTCTACAAGGCCCTCCGCCGCATCGCCAGAACCCGGCCGGTGGCCGTCGTGCAGAAGACCATCGCCACCTCCGGCGGCTACATCGTGTCGCTGGCCGCCGATCGCATCTTCGCGTCGGGCAACACGCTCACCGGCTCCATCGGCGTCATCGTCCAGTGGCCGGAGCTGCGCGATCTGTTGGGCCGCATCGGCGTGAAGATGCGCGTCGTCAAGTCCGGCCGCCTGAAGGCCCAGCCCAACGGCTTCGAGCCGTTCGACGAAGACGGCCGCCGCATGCTGCAAGAGGTGGTGCGGGACAGCTACGACTGGTTCCTGCGGCTGGTCGCCGAACGGCGCCGCATGAGCCCGGAACAGGTGCGCGCCGCGGCCGGCGAGGGGCGCGTCTATACCGGCCGTCAGGCGCTGAAACGCGGCCTCATCGATCAACTGGGCGACGAGGAGGATGCGCTGATTTGGTTGCGGGCGAAGAAGGGCGTCTCCGCCACTCTTGGCGTCGTCACCTACACGCCGAAGAAGAGCCTGCTGGAGCGGCTGGCCGCGCCGGGTGCGCTGGCCCGCGCCATCGCCGCGGCGCTCGGCCTGCGGGTGGCGGACAAGACCCTGTCGGCTCAGGCGCTTGACGGCCTGCTGGCCGTTTGGCACCCTGCCTTGGCGAGACCCGGGAATTGAGCATGATCAAATCGCAACTCATCCAGCGCATCGCGGCCAGGAATCCGCATCTCCACCACGGCGACGTGGAGCGCATCGTCAACGTCATTCTCAACGAGATCGTGCGCGCCATGAAGGATGACCGGCGGGTCGAACTGCGCGGTTTCGGCTCCTTTTCGGTGCGCTACCGCAAGGCCCGCATGGCCCGCAATCCGCGCACCGGCGAGG
>DRPD01000285.1 GCA_011374735.1 Thermopetrobacter sp. | reverse complement strand
GACGATCTCGGTGTCGTCGCGCGTCGCCCATTCGCTCCACGAGCCGTCATAGACCGGGTGGTTCTCATGCCCCAGCCGGGCGGCGGCCAGAAGCGGCAGGCAGGCGGTGACGCCGGAGCCGCACGAAAAGATCGACGGCGCGGCCGGGTCGATGCCCCTCTCGGCGAAGATCCGCTCGATTTCCGCCACGTCCCGGTAGCCGCCCTCCGGGGTCAGGAACAGCTCGAAATGCAGGTTCTTCGCGCCCGGCATGTGGCCCGGCGGCACGTGCGGGTGCGGCTCCTCGTCCTCGCCGGCGAAGCGGCCCGGCGAGCGCGCGTCCAGCACCTGCCGCTCACCGCTGGCCAGGGCGCGTTTCACGTCGTCGATGCCGGCCAGCAGATGGGGCCGCAAGCGCGGGGTGAAGAGCTGTGGCGCGGGCCGCGCCGCTTCGCCGCGTTCGGTGGGATGCCCGGCCAGCTCCCACGCCTCCAGCCCGCCGTTCAGCACCGCCACGTCGTCATGCCCCATGACGCGGAACATCCACCAGGCGCGCGGCGCGGCGAACGGCGCGAAGGTGTCATAGACGATCACCGTGTGGTCGTTGGAAATGCCCAGCGCGCCCACCTTTTCCGCGAACAGCTCCGGGGAGGGCAGCATGTGCGGCAGATCGGTGTCCGGATCGGCCACGTCGTCGATGTCGAAGAAGCGCGCGGAAGGGATGCGGTTGTCGATGAACTCCTCATGCGGCGTGCCGATGCCCGGCTCCGGTTTCAGCGTCCAGCTGGCGTCCAGCACCACCACGTTCGGGTCATCGAGACGGGCGGCCAGCCAGTCGGCAGAGACGATCCATTTCTCGCGCGGCGGGGTGTCGCTCATGTGTCTTCCTCCGGCACGTCCTCGAACACCTGCGGGATATGGGGCGGTTCCTCGCGCAGCCAGGGGGGCAGGGGCAGCCCCTTTTCCTTCAGGAACGCCGGATTGCCCAGCTTGGAGACATAGCGGTTGCCCGAATCGCACAGCATGGTGACGATCGTCTTGCCCGGCCCCAGCTCCTTCGCCAGCCGCATGGCGCCGGCCACGTTGATGCCCGACGAGCCGCCCAGATTGAGGCCCTCGTATTGGTTCAGATCATAGAGCACCTCCAGCGCCTCGGCGTCGGAGATGCGAAACGCCACGTCCACCGCCGCGCCGTCGATGTTCTTCGTCACCCGGCCCTGGCCGATGCCCTCCATGATGGAGTTGCCCTCGGACTTCAGCTCGCCGCTGGTGTAATAGCTGTAAAGCGCCGCGCCATGCGGGTCGGCCAGGCCGATCACGATGTCCCGGGTCTTCGCCTTCAGCCCGTCGGAGACGCCGCCCAGGGTGCCGCCGGAGCCCACCGCGCAGATGAAGGCGTCCACCCGGCCATCGGTCTGGCGCCAGATCTCCTCGGCCGTGGTTTCGGTATGGGCGGTGCGGTTCACGGTGTTGTCGAACTGGTTGGCCCAGAACGCGCCGCCGTCGAACACCGCTTCCAGTTCCTTCGCCAGGCGGCTGGAATATTTGACGAAGTTGTTCGGATTTCGATACGGCGCGGCGGGCACCTCGACGAGAATGGCGCCCAGCTGGCGAATGGCGTCCTTCTTCTCGCGCGACTGGGTTTCGG
>DRPD01000284.1 GCA_011374735.1 Thermopetrobacter sp. | reverse complement strand
CCGCCACCACGCCGTCCCACGGCGCCCGCAAGGTGCACTTGGCCAGCCGGCTCTTCACCACCGCCACCCGGGCCGCCGCCTCCTGCGCCTTGGCGCGGGCGATGGCCACGTCGAAACGCCCGGCCGCCTGATGCCGCAACAGCCGCCGCTTGCCAGCCAGCTCCAGCCGCCGCGCCTGCCACGCCGCCCGCTGCGCCTTCAGTTCGGCCGCGAAGCGGGCGCAATCGAACGCCACCAGCACCTGTCCCTTGCGGAACGCCTCCCCCTCCTTCAGCGGCAGCTGGCTGATCGGTTGCGAAAAGTCCACCGACAGGCGGGCCTCCCGCAATGGCTGCAACACGCCGCGCACCGTGGCCGCCGGCTCCGCCGCCATGAGCGGCCCGCAGGCCACCATGACGAAGAGCGCCGCCCCCCATGTTGGCCTCATCATGATCGTTCTCCCGCTTCATGTGTTTCAGCGAACGTTCAGGTCTGCGCACTCACTCCGCGGCCAGCGCCTTCAGCAGGCTCTCCTTGCGCTGGCGTTCCGGTTGCAACTGGTCGTGCAATTGCTCCAGGAAGGTGGCGCCATATCCCCGCTGGCCGCCCCCCATCTGCACGATCTCGCCGGTGCGCTGGTTGATCCGCAGATCCCAGCTCTCCGCGCCGCGTTGCAGGCGCAGGCCGATCCACTCGCGATCCGGCTGGATTTCCACCAGCACCGTGTGATCGTCCACCTTGCGCATCGACCACGGCAGCGCGCCGCCATCGGCGCCGGTCATCCGCCAGCCCTCCAGCGTGCCGCCATCGTGGCGGCCGATGTCGATCACCAGCAGCTTGCCGTCCACCACCAGGGTGCGCACGAAGACGGAACCTTCCGCCAGCCCCAGCGGCAGCGACTTGCCCTCGCCGATGAAGGCTTTCGCGGCGTCGTTGCCATCCAGCGCCGTCGGCCACCGTTCGCGCAAGGCGTCGATCCAGCGGTTCAGATCGGCGATCGGAGAATCGACGCCCAGCGCCGCCGCCGCCGACTTCAGCTTGGCCACCCAATCGGTCAGGTCGCTGATCGGCGCCGCATCGCCAAGCGCCCCGGCGGCCGGGTTCAGATCATCGATGCCGTTGACCACGCCGCTCACCGGGCGGCCGGTGCCATCGTCACCACCGTCCGTGCCGCTGTCGCCGCCGGCCCCCGTTCCATCACCGTCGCCGGCCGGCCCCTGCTCGGCCGGGTCGGTAAAGCCGCCCGGTTGCAGCACTTCGATCACGAAGCTGATGCTGGCCGGCCCGCCCTCGCCGTCGTCGGCGGTGACGGTCACCGTATACGGCCCGTTCTGCGACGCGGCGGGATCGATGGTGCCGGAAATTTCACCGCTGGCCGGATCGATGGACAGTCCCGGCGGCAGGCCGGTGGCCGAATAGGTCAGCGTGTCGCCATCCGGGTCGGTGAAGTGCGCCGCCGTGCCGATGCGCAGATCATGGCCGTTATAGCCCGTCTGATCAGCGATCGGCGCAACCGCCTCCACCGGCACGTTGGCGACGTTCATGGTGAAGGTCTGCGTCACCTGCGCCCCATCCGGGTCGGTGGCGACGACGGTGACCGCATACACGCCGTCCCCGTTCGGCCCGCCCTGGGAGGCGGAGGGATCCACCGTGCCGGAGATAACGCCGGTGGCCGGATCGAGGCTCAGCCCGGCCGGCAGACCGCTCACCTGGAAGGTCAGCGGATCGCCCTCCGGATCGACGATCAGCTCGCCCAGCGCGATCGGATCGATCGTCTCGCCATCGGCGACATCCCGATCCACCAGTCCAACGGCCGGTTGCAGGCCGCCGCCCGCGCCGTCGTCGCCCACATGCACCGTCACTTCCGCCGTATCCGTCGCGCCTTGCGCGTCGGTGATGGTGTAGGTGAACGTGTCGGTGCCGGTGAAACCGCTGTCCGGGGTGTAGGTGACGGAGCCGTCGGCGTTGACCACCACCGTGCCGTTGGCCGGCTGGCCGGAAATGCTGATGTCGAGGGCGTCTCCATCCGCGTCGCCGTCATTGGCCATCACCCCCAGCTGCAACGGCGTGTCCGGGCTCGTCCAGGCCACGTCGTCCGCCGCCTCGGGCGCCGGATTGTCCACATTGAGGACGATGATGCCGCTGGCCTGCTTGCCATCCGGATCGGTGGCGGTGACGACCACCGTATAGGGGCCATCGGCCGAGGCATCATTGGCCACCGTGCCGGTGATCCGGCCGGTCGCCGGATCGATGCTCAGGCCGTCGGGCAGCCCGCTGGCGGCGAAGGTCAGCGGCTGGCCGTCCGGATCGGAGAAATGCGCCCCGGCGTCGATCGGCGTGACCGGCGCGCCATCGGTGACGGTGACCGGATCCATGATCTCGCCGTTCGGGCCCACCGCGCCGCCATCCGGCCCGCTCACGTCGGGCACGCCGGGATCGCCGTTGCCCACGTTGACCGTCACCGTCGCCAGGTCGCGCCCGCCGTTGGCGTCTTCCAGCACATAGGTGAAGGTGTCAGCGCCGGTGAAGCCCGCATCCGGGGTATAGGTGAGGGTGCCGTCGGGATCGATGGTCACCGTGCCGTTGGCCGGCGGCTGGTCGATCAGCGCGATATGCAGCGCGTCGCCGTCCGGGTCGCTGTCGTTGGCCAGCGCCACCACGCTCACCGGCGTGTCCGCATCGGTGTTGACCATGTCGTCCACCGCGTCCGGCGCCGGGTTGGCCACGTCGAAGGTGAACGCCTCCGTCACATG
>DRPD01000283.1 GCA_011374735.1 Thermopetrobacter sp. | reverse complement strand
TCCTGGGCCTGAAGACCCTGAGCGTCATCGACCGCGCCGTGGCGCTGATCCGCCGCGCCGATCCGGATTTCGTCTTCGCCGTGGCGGGGCTGGATGACGCGGAAACCTACGCCATGCTGGCGCGCGGCGAGACGGTGGGCGTGTTCCAGCTGGAAAGCACCGGCATGCGCGACGCGGTGCGCCAGATCGGGCCCGATTGCATCGACGACATCATCGCCGTGGTGGCCCTCTACCGGCCCGGGCCGATGGACAACATCCCGAAGTATTGCAACGTCAAGAAGGGCCACGAGGAGCCGGACTATCCGCACCCCGATCTGGAGCCGATCCTGAAGGAGACCTACGGCATCATCGTCTATCAGGAGCAGGTGATGGAGATCGCGAAGGTGCTCTCCGGCTACAGCCTCGGCGAGGCCGACCTGCTGCGCCGCGCCATGGGCAAGAAGATCCGCGCCGAGATGGACGCCCAGAAGGCGCGCTTCGTGGAAGGCGCGGAACAACGCGGCATCGAGCGGGGCCAGGCGGAGCGCATCTTCGAGCTGGTGGCGCGCTTCGCCGACTATGGCTTCAACAAGTCGCATGCCGCCTGCTATGCGGTGATCGCCTATCAGACGGCGTGGCTGAAGCGCCATCATCCGGCCGAGTTCCTGGCCGCCTCCATGACCTTCGACATGCACAACACCGACAAGCTGGGCGTGTTCATGCGCGAGGCGGCGCGGCTGGACGTGAAGGTGCGAGGCCCGGACATCAACCGCACGCAGGCGGAGTTCGTGGTCGAGGACGGGGCCATCGTGTATTCCCTCTCGGCGCTGAAGAACGTGGGGCGCGCCGCGGTGGAGCATCTGGTCGAGGTGCGCGAGAAAGGCGGGCCGTTCGCCTCCATCGCCGATTTCGCGCGGCGCATCGATCCGCACATTGTCAACCGCCGGGCGCTGGAGGCCATGGCCCGCGCCGGGGCCTTCGACGCGCTGGAGCCCAACCGGGCGCGGGTGCTGGCGGCGGTGGACGCCATCCTGCAACTGGCGCAGCGCACGCGCGAGGACATGGCGGTGGGCCAGGCCAGCCTGTTCGGCGGCGACGCGGCGGCGGCGCCGGAGGAGCTGCCGCTGCCCGACGTGGCGCCGTGGGACGGGGTGCGGAAGCTGGCCGAGGAGTTCGCGGCGGTGGGCTTTCATCTCTCCGGCCATCCGCTGGACGACTTCATGGCGGCGCTGAAGCGCATCGGGGTGGTGGAATATGCTCAGGTTTGCGAGCGTCTGAAGCACGAGAAGCAGCTGGCGGTGCGCATGGCGGCGGTGGTGACCATGAAGCGCGAACGGCGCTCGCAATCGGGCAATCTCTACGCCTTCGTGGGCTTCTCCGATCCGTCGGGGCAGTTCGAGGCGGTGTGCTTCTCCGACGTGCTGAACGCCCATCGCGAGCTGCTTGAGCCGGAAAGCGCGGTGCTGCTGAAGGTGGAGGCGACGGCGGAGAACGACGAGGTGAAGCTGCGCATCAACGGGGTGGAATCGCTCACCGAACGGGCCCGGGCCATCGCCGGCGGGCTGGAAATCCACCTGCGCGAGACGGCCGGCCTGCCGCGCATCGCCGACATGCTGCAAAACGGCGGCAAGTCGCCGGTGAGGCTGGTGCTGCATTCGCCGCGCCTGGGGCGGGTGGACATGCTGCTGGGCGAGCGCTTCTCCGTCTCGCCCGAGATCAAGGCGGCGCTGAAGACCCTGCCGGGGGTGCTGGACGTGCGCGATCTGTGAGCCGGAAGCCGCAAGCTCATTAGATCGCCGCACGAGATCCTGACTTTCGTCAGGATGACGAGTTTCTCCCATCCTCATGCGCTTGTGGCCCGGCGGGGCGCTCTGGCATAGTCGGGAAGATGATTCGCGGGCGCGGCAGGTTGCAAAAATGATTCATCGCGCACTCATAACGTCTTGAAAGGCCACGATGAACGATCTGTTCGAC
>DRPD01000282.1 GCA_011374735.1 Thermopetrobacter sp. | reverse complement strand
TCAAAACACGTCATGCCCGCGTAAGCGGGCATCTATGCGGCTTCTCGGTGGAATGATGGCCTTTCGACAAAAACACTTGATATGCCAAAGACTTTTCCGCACCGCCCTGGTTTACTGAAAAGCCGCATAGGCTCCCGCTTTCGCGGGAGCGACGTAAAGGTGAGTGGGAGCGACGAAAGATGACATGGGAGTGATGGCATTGAGAGATTTCCTTGGACACTACTGGGCGGAAGCCGGGGTCTCGGGCCACCGACTCATGCGGTTGCCGCACGAGATGCCGGCTTTCGCCGGCATGACGAGAAGGGGCCGGCATGACGAGAAGGGGCCGGCATGACGCAGGAAATCGTGACGCGCGGGCGGAGCGCTTGCGCCTACTTGTCCACGTCCGCGGCGACGCGCACGCGGATCATTTTGTCGGGGTTCAAGGGCGGCTCGCCGCGGGCGATTTTGTCGACGCACTCCATGCCCTTCACCACCTTGCCCCAGACGGTGTATTTGCCGTCCAGGAAGCGGCCGTCGGCGAACATGATGAAGAATTGCGAATTGGCCGAGTTGGGATTGGCGGCGCGGGCCATGCCGACGGTACCGCGCACGAACGGTTCGTTGGAGAACTCCGCCGGCAGGTCGGGCAGTTTGGAGCCGCCCATGCCGGTGCCGGTGGGATCGCCGGTCTGGGCCATGAAGCCCTCGATGACGCGGTGGAAGATGACGCCGTCGTAGAACTTCGCGCGGGCCAGCTTCCTGATGCGCGCCACGTGTTTCGGCGCGATGTCCGGGCGCATCTCGATGACCACCCGGCAGTTGTCCTTCAGGTCGATATACAGGGTGTTTTCGGGATCGGCGGCATTGGCCCGATGGCCGGCGGCAAGCGCCACGGCGAAGGCCAGCGCGGCGATGATGGTGGAACGCATGGTCATGATCAATCCCCTTGCCTGGATGTCGTGATGTCCTGATTGCCCGCCGCACGTGGCGAAATCAGGGCGCGGCGTCACGGGCCAGCGCCGCCTTCACCGCCTCGGCCGCTTCCATGGGCACGAACTGGCCGATGTCGCCGCCCATTTCGGCGATCTGGCGGATGAGGCTCGACGAGATCATCCGCGCCGCCGGGCTGGCGGCCAGGAACACCGTCTCGATGGTGTCGTTCAAGGCGGCGTTGGTCTGGGCCATGCGCACTTCATAGGTGAAATCGCCGCCGTCGCGCAGGCCCCGGACGATGGCCACCGCGCCGGCCGCCTTCGCCGCATCGACGGTGAGGATGGAGTATCTGGCCAGCTGGATGTCGCAATCGACACGCTCGCGGATCGGGGCCAGGGCCGCCTCCAGCACCTGCAACCGGGTGTCCACGTCCAACAGCCCCGTCTTGTCGTGATTCCGGCCGACCGCCACCACCAGCTTGTCGAACAGCCTGGCGGCGCGGGTGATGATGTCCAGATGCCCGTAGGTGACGGGATCGAAACTGCCGGGATAGAAGCCGGTGCGTGTCATGCCTCGCAATCCTCAGGTTACCCGCTTTCACGGGGAATGGCGCCTTGGTCGTTCTGGATTGCCGGGACAAGCCCGGCAATGACGAGAGAAAAGTGGACAGCCTGCATGCGTGAAGCCCGAAAGACCACAAACCCCACGCCCCCTCTCCCGTCATACCCGGCCTTGTGCCGGGTATCCAGAGCCACTTGCGCCGCGCGCGCCATCCCAGCCGGGCGGCTCAGCGCCTTGACAAGGCCAGCCAAGCGCAGCGCTCACGATGCGCCGTCCTCCACCGGCGCGGCGTCATCTCCTGAGGGTTCTTCGCCGTCCTCCTCCATCTCCGAGATGCGTTCGGCGGAGACGACCTTTTCGCCTTCCGCCGTGCGGAAGACGATGACGCCTTGGGTGTTGCGCCCGGCGATGC
>DRPD01000281.1 GCA_011374735.1 Thermopetrobacter sp. | reverse complement strand
GTCGAAGTCCGGCTCGCCGGCGCCCAGCGAGATGACGTCGCGGCCGGCCGCCTTCAGCTCGCGCGCCTTCTGGGTGACGGCGATGGTCGGCGACGGCTTGATGCGTGACAACGAGTCGGCGAGAAAACCCATGATCCCTGTTCCCTGAATGAAACCGTGATTGCCGGGCGCTTGTGTTTACGCCGCCAGGCCCAGCATGGCAAGCAGCGCGCCCTCTTCCGGCGCGGGTGATGTCAACACCTCAGTGGCGGCGGGCAGCTTTTCGCGCACCACGGCGGCGACGTTGGCCGACAGGCAGGCGTGGGTGAGCCGCGCCGCCGACAAATCTTCGCGCCTCAGCAACTCCGCCCAGATTGTCGCCGAGCGGGGCGAATACAGCGCCACGGTGGCCGGCCGGCCGGCGCGCATATGGGCCGTCACGTCATCGGGCAGCCGTTCGGCCCTGATCGCCTCATACATCACCACCCGGCGCACGTCGAAGCCGGCGGCGGACAGCTCGCCTTCGAGATCGCCGCGCGTGATGGCCCCCGATGCATACAGCAGCGGCCCGGCGGCCGGGTCGAGACGGGCCTTGATGGTGGCGATGACGGCGCGCACATCGCCGCCTTCGGATTCGATGATGGTGGTGAAGCCGGCGTCTTTCGCGGCCTGCGTGGAGGCCGGGCCGACGGTGACGGCGCGGGCGCGAACGATGCGCTCACGCCCCGGCAGGCGGGCGATGGCGCGCGCCCCGTTGGCGGAGGTGATGGCCACCGCCTGCCAATCGGCGTCGGGCAACGCCACGTCTTCACGAAAACGGATCGACAGCAGCGGGGCGCGCAGCACCTCATGCCCGGCCCGTTCGACGGCGGCGATGAAGCGGCCGGCGTCCTCTGCGGGGCGGGTGATGATGAACGTCTCGCCCATCAACGCACCAGTTTGTCGCCGGCCCGCCGCGCGATCTCGCGGCCGGCGTCGCGGCCCAGCGCCTCCGCCTCGGCCAGCGCGCCGGTGCGCGTCGCGCGCCATTTCTCCCTGCCGTTCAGCGTCAGCGCTTCGCAGGTCAGATGCAGGGCGTCGCCGTCGATCACCGCATGGGCGGCCAGCGGCGTGCGGCAGGAGCCTTCCAGCTCGGCCATGAAGCCGCGCTCGGCGGTGACGGCGGTGAAGGTGGGCGGATCGTTCAACGGCGCCAGCAGATCGCGGGTGTCATCATCACCGGCGCGTATCTCCACCCCGATGGCCCCTTGCGCCACCGCCGGCAGCATCACCTCGATGGGCACCCGTTGCGTGATCTCGCCGGCCAGCCCCAGCCGGTTCAGCCCGGCGCAGGCCAGAAAGGTGGCGTCGGCCACGCCATCGGCCAGCTTCTTCAGGCGCGTTTGCACATTGCCGCGAAAGGGCACGATGGTCAGATCGGGCCGCCGGTTCAGCGCCTGCGCGGCGCGGCGCACCGAAGAGGTGCCGAGCTTGGCGCCCGGCGGCAGATCGTCGAGGCTGGCGGCGCGGGCGGAGAGAAAGGCGTCGCGCACGTCCTCGCGCGGCAACATGGTGGAAATGGTCAAACCGTCGGGCAGCACCGCCGGCATGTCCTTCATGGAATGCACCGCGCCGTCGATGCGGCCGTCCAGCAGCGCCTCCTCGATCTCCTTCGTGAACAGGCCCTTGCCGCCGATCTCGGCCAGCGGCCGGTCGAGCACCGCGTCGCCGGTGGTTCTGATGACGACGATCTCCACCTCGTCGGCCGCCCAGCCGTGGGCGGCGCAAAGCCGCCTGCGCACCTCATGGGCCTGGGCCAGCGCCAGACGCGAGCCGCGGGTGCCGATTTTCATCGCTGTGTCTCCCTCTTTGCTGGCAGGAGTGATAGAAGTGGGGCCATGTCCGAGGCAAGTGAAAAGACGGCGATCGTTCTGGGCATCGAAAGCTCGTGCGACGAAACCGCCGCCGCGGTGGTGCGCCTGGGGCCCGACGGCGGCGCGGCGATTCTCTCCGACGTGGTGCTTTCGCAGGTGGCGGAGCACGCGGCGTTCGGCGGCGTGGTGCCGGAACTGGCGGCGCGGGCCCACTTGCGCTGGCTGCCCGACGTGCTGCGCCGGGCCATGCGGGAGGCGGCCGGCGACTGGACGGAACTGGACGCGGTGGCGGTCACCGCCGGGCCGGGGCTGATCGGCGGGCTCATCACCGGCATGATGACGGCGAAGGCCATCGCGCTGGCCAGCAGGTGCGCCTTCATCGCGGTCAATCATCTGGAAGCCCACGCCCTCTCGCCGATGCTCACCGAGGGCATCGCGCCGCCCTATCTGCTGCTGCTCGTCTCCGGCGGCCACACGCAGCTGATCTCGGTGGATGACATCGGCCGCTATCGCCGCTATGGCACCACCATCGACGATGCGCTGGGCGAGGCCTTCGACAAGGTGGCGAAGATGCTGGGGCTGGGCTATCCGGGCGGCCCGGCGGTGGAGAAGCTGGCGGCCAACGGCGATGCGGCGCGGTTCGCCTTTCCGCGCCCCATGAAGGGCCGGGCCGAATGTCATTTCTCGTTCTCCGGGCTGAAGACGGCGGTGCGCACCGCGGCGCTGGCGCTCGATGACCCGACGCAACGGGACAAGGCGGATATCTGCGCCAGCTTTCAGCAGGCGGTGGCGGAAAGCCTGGCCGACCGGGTGAGCCGCGCCATCGACATGTTTCTGGACGATCATCCCGATCTCGCCGAACGGCGGCTGGTGGTGGCCGGCGGGGTGGCGGCCAACCGGGCCTTGCGCGGCCATCTGCAACAGGTGGCGGCGCAGCACGGCTTTACCTTGCATGCGCCGCCGCCGGCCATGTGCACCGACAACGCGGCGATGGTGGCCCATGCCGGGGCGCTGAAACTGGCCCGCGGCGAGACCGACCCGCTGAACACGCCGGCCCGGGCCCGCTGGCCCCTCGATCCGGCGGCGGAACCGGCCATCTTCGCCGGGGTAAAGGGATAGGCCATGGGCGAAACGGCGATGCATATCGGGGTGATCGGGGCCGGCGCCTGGGGCACGGCGCTGGCCATCGCCATGACCGGGGCCGGCCACCACGTCACCTTGTGGGCGCGCGAGGCGGAACTGGCCCGCGACATGGCCGAACGGCGGGAAAACGCCCTCTATCTGCCGGGCATTCCCTTGCCGGATGCCATCACGCCGACGAACGAACGGGGCGATCTGGCGGCGGACATCGTGCTGCTGGTCGCGCCGGCGCAGGCGACGCGCCAGGTGATGACGGATTTCGCCCGCCATCTGGCCCCGGCCACGCCACTCATCATCTGCGCGAAGGGCATCGAACGCGACAGCGGCAAGTTCCTCACCGAGGTGGTGCGCGAAACGGCGGATCACGCGCGCCCATACGTGCTCTCCGGCCCCAGCTTCGCGCGCGAGGTGGCGATGGGCAAACCGGCGGCGGTGACGCTGGCCGGTGACGACATCGCGCCGACGCGGGCGCTGGCGCGGCGGCTGGCCCATCCGGCCTTGCGCATCTATTCTTCCGACGACCCCCTGGGGGCGCAAATCGGCGGCGCGATGAAGAACGTGCTGGCCATCGCCTGCGGCATCGTGGCCGGGCGCGGCTTCGGCGAATCGGCGCGCGCGGCGCTGCTGACCCGCGCCTTCGCCGAGCTGCACCGCTTCGGCATCGCCCTTGGCGCGAAGCCGGAGACGCTGAACGGCCTGTCGGGGCTGGGCGATCTGCTGCTCACCGCCACGTCCGAGCAGTCGCGCAATTATTCGCTGGGCGTCGCGCTGGGACAGGGACGGGCGCTGGCCGACATCCTGGGCGAGCGCAGCGCCGTCACCGAAGGCGTGCACAGCGCGCAGATCGCCATGCGGCTGGCCGAACGGCATGGCATCGACATGCCGATCTGCGCCGCCGTGGCCGCCGTCGTCAGCGGCGTGGCCTCGGTGGATGAACAAATCGCCCGGCTGCTCAACCGGCCCTTGAAGGACGAGACAGGTTGAAGGAGGAAGAACGCACCATGGGACTTTATGCCATCATCTGCACCGACGATCCGCACCACGGCCTTAAGCGGCGCAAGGCAGCCCGCGCGCAGCATCTGGCCTGGCTCGACGGGCTGGGCGATGCGCTCGTCATGGCCGGGCCGTTCACCGACGAGGCGGGCACGCCCACCGGTTCGCTGATCGTCATCACCACCGGCTCACTGAAGGAGGCGGAGGCCATCGCGGCGCAAGACCCCTACGGCCACAACGGGGTGTTCGAGAAGGTGGAGGTGCGGCCCTGGAAGTGGCTGCTGAAGCGCCCCGACGGCTTGCCGGAATAGGATCCGTGCCGGATACCCCCGGTCGTCATTGGTGCATTTTCTTGCAAGATGGATTCAGCGTCAGCCGCGATAGAAGATGTGGCGGCCGATCTTGATGACCCGGCGCATGGCGCGGCGCCAGCGGGGCCACACGTAATCGGCGTGATAGAAGGCCACCCCGTTGAGCGGCCTGAAGTCGGCTTGGCCGTTCAGCACCTCGGCAGCCAGCCGTCTGGCGCGCCGCCACTGGGCCGGTTCCGTCGGCCGTTCGCTCTTGCCATCACAGGCGAAGGAGAACTGGCAGGCGTTGCGCTTGTGCGCGTTCTCATAGACCACGCCGCAGATGGTATTGGGAAAACGCCGATCCTTCACCCGGTTGAGAACCACCTTGGCCACCGCCAGCTGGCCCAGCCGGCTTTCGGAGCGGGCCTCGAAATAGATGGCGGTGGCCAGACAGGCCAGTTCACGCTGGCGCTGGCGGCGTTGGGCCAGAATGCGCTTGCGCCTGGCCGCCGCCAGTTTCCAGCTCTTTTCCAGCTTCCACGCCGGCGGCGTGGTGATCAGCGCCAGCCGCGCGCCGGCGGGCGCCGGGGTCATGATCGGGGGGGCGACGCTGCCGGTGTTCATCGGGTCGGCCACGGCGTCCAGCCGGTTTTGTCGCCCGCTCCGGGCCACCTGTTCGGTGGCGGGCGCCAGCACCGCGGCGCGTGGCGCGCGGATCGGCGCGGCCAGCCAGGCCCATGGCCCATCGTCGCGCGCGCCGATGACGGCCTGCGTCACGCCGCCGCCTTGCGGCATCAACAAGGCGACGCCGCCGCCCAACATCAAGGCGGCGGTGATGAACAGCGCCGCCGTGACCACGCCGCCGCGGCGGGCGGGCGGATACGCGGCAACAGACGGTGAGTGATGATACCCGGACATGAAACACAACCGACTCGCCTGAACCTGAGCAACCCGGGCACCCAAACGCGCCCGTTGACCCGAACGATACGGGGCAAGCGTTGAGCGCCGGTTAACCATCGGCGCTTTTCATCATTGGAAAGATCGCGTCTTCAGACGGCGGCGCGCGCCGCGGCCAGCCGGGCCACCGGCAGGCGCGGCGGGGCGCAGGAGATGTAGTCCATGTCCATGGCGGCGAAAGCCGCGATGGAGGCCGGGTCGGCGGCGTGATCGCCGCACACCGCCAGCACGATGTCCGGCCGCGCCCGGCGCGCCGTGCCGCAAGCGTAACGCATCAACGCGCCGACGCCGTGCTCGTCCAGCGTCATGAAGGGATCGCCGTTCATCAGGGCGTTTTCCACATACAATCCGGCGATCTCCGCCGCCTCCTCGCGGCGCAACCCCAAGGCGGCGCGGGTCAGGTCATTGGTGCCGAAGGACAGGAAATCGGCATGCGCGGCGATGGCCGCGGCGCGAATGGCGGCGCGCGGCAGCTCGATCATGGCGCCGACCGGCAGGGAATCGCGCAAGGCGTCGGGCAGCATCCGGGTGGCGGTGGCGTCGATGCGGCCGCGCAGCTGGGCGAACTCGCGCCCGCCCATCACCATCGGCACCAGGATTTCCAGCTCCGGCGGCGGCCCGTGGTCGGCCACCGCGGCCAGCGCGTCGAAGATCGCCGCCAGCTGCGTTTGCAGCACCCACGGCTGATCGAGATACAACCTGGCGCCGCGCAGACCGAGCCGCAGCGATTCCACCTGCAAGCGTTCCAGCCGCTCATGCAGCGCCGCCACCGTGACGCCGAGCGCCGCCGCGCAACGCTCCTCGCTCCGGGCGTCCGCAGGCAGAAAGGCGGCCAGCGGCAGATCGAGCAGCCGCAAGGTGAGCGGCCGGGCGGCTCCGGCGCGCAGCACGCCCTCGAGTTGGCCGGCGATCAGCCGCCGCAGGCGCGCCGCGGCGGACTGGCGTTCATCGGCGTCGGCGGCCAGGATCATGCGCTGCATGAGCGCCGCGCCGTCGTCATCGAGGAACATCCACTCGATGCGCAACAGGCCGACGCCTTCCGCCTTCAGATCGCGCGCCGCGGCGATGTCGCCGGCGGTGTCGGCATTGGCCCGCACCCGCAGCCGCCGCACCTCGTCGGCCCAGCCCAGCAGCGTGGCCAGCGGCGCGTCGATGTTCACCGGGCGCAACGGCGCACGCCCGGCATAGACCCGGCCGCTGGCGCCGTCGATGGTGATCCAGTCGCCGCGGCGGATGGTCACGCCGGAAGCGGTCATCTCGCCCCTGTCCTCGTCGATGGCGATGTCGGCGGCGGTGACGCACGGCATGTTCAGTCCGCGCGCGATCACCGCGGCGTGCGAGGTCATGCCGCCGCGGCTGGTCAGCACGCCGCGCGCCGCGTGAATGCCGCGCACGTCGTCGGGCGAGGTTTCCGGACGGATCAGCACCACGTCGCGCTCCAGCACCTTCAGGCGCAAGGCCTCGCCGACGGAAAACGCCGCCTGCCCGCACACCGCGCCGGGCGAGGCCGGCAGGCCGCGGGCGATGGGCGGCGCGGCGCGCTCTTCGTCCACCCGGGCGTGCAACAGCCGCTCCAGCGTCACCGGATCGAGCCGGGCGATGGCGTCCCGGCGCCCGATCAGGCCCTCGGCCGCCATGTCGCGCAACACCCGCACCGTGGCCGCCGCGCTGAGGCGGGCGTCACGGGTCTGCAACAGCCACAGGCGGCCGCGCTCGATGGCGAACTCCACCTCCTGCACCGCCTGATGATGGGCCTCCACTTGCCGCAAATGGGCCCGCAGCTCGGCGAAGGCGTCGGGCATCAGGCGTTCCAGCGGCGTCACGTCCAGTCCGCTGGCGCGGCGCATGGCCTCGCTGATCGGCAATGGGGTGCGCAGGCCCTCCACCACGTCGATGCCCTGCGCCGCCGGCAGGTATTCGCCAAACATCACCTGCTGGCCGGTGGACGGATCGCGCGAGAAGGCGACGCCGGAGGCGGAGGCGGCATCGCGGTTGCCGAACACCATGGCCTGCACGATGACGGCGGTGCCGACATCGTCCGCGACATCATGCAAGGCGCGCCAGGCGCGGGCCTTTTCCGACTCCCAGGAGCGGGCCACGGCGATGATGGCCTCTTTCAGCTGCCGGCGCGGATCGCTGGGCAGCGGCCGGCCGGTTTCGCGGTGGATGAGTTCCAGATAGCGCAGGGCCATATCGCGCAGATCGTCGGCGCTCAACGCCGCGTCGTCGCCGCCGGCGCGTTCGCACCATGTTTCCCATTCCTCGTCGAACAGATGGGCCGGCAGGCCGCGCACCGCCTGGCCATAGCCTTGCGCGAAGCGGCGCAGGCAGTCCCAGGCGAAGCGCCCATCCGTTTCGTCATCGCCGGCCATGGCGGCGGCGGTGGCCGGGTTGATGCCCACGTCGAGCAGCGTTTCCATCATCCCCGGCATCGACTGCGCCGCGCCGGAGCGCACCGCCAGCAGCAGCGGCCGCTGTGCGTCACCCAGCCGGCGGCCGCTTGCCGCCTGCAACCCGTCGAGCGCGGCGTCGATGGCCCGTTCCAGCTCCGGCGGCGGCGCGCCGTCTTCGCGCAGGGCGCGCGCCGCTTCGGTGGTGATGATGAAGCCCGGCGGCACCGGCAGGCCGAGGCGGCTCATGCGCACCAGCCCCGCCCCCTTGCCGCCCAGCAGCTCTTCAGGGGGCGGCCCTTCGGTTGCGCCATCGCCACCGAAGAACCAGATGGCGCTGTCGGTTGCCCCGGCCACCGGCCTCAGCCCTCGATGCGGGTGAAATCGGCCACGGCGGCGGCCGCGTCGCGGATGCGCGAGAGCAGGCGCAGGCGGTTCTCGCGCAGCGTCGGGTCATCGGCGTTGACCGTCACCGCGTCGAAGAATTCGTCCACCGGGCCGCGCAGCCGGGACAGGGCGCGCATGGCGGCGGCGAAGTCCTCCGCGGCCACCGCCTTGCGGGCGTTGGCGCGGGCCTGACGGATGGCCGAGGCGAGCCGCTTTTCCGGCCCGCTGATCAACAGCCGCGATTCCGGTTCGCCGCCGAAGGCGCGCCTGTCCTTCTTCTCCTCGATTTTCAGGATGTTGGCGGCGCGGCGGATGCCGGCCAGCAGGTCGCGCCCGTCTTCCGTGTCCAGGAAGTCGCGCAGCGCTTCGATGCGCTTCACCAGCATCAGCAGGTCGTCGCCCTCGCCGGCGGCGCTGAAGGCGGCGTCGATGAGGTCGTGGCGCTCGCCCTTGTCGCGCAGATGAACCTTCAGCCGTTCGCGCAGGAAGCCCAGCAAATCTTCGACGATGGCGGCGGCGTCTTCCTCCCCACCCGTGAAGGCCGGCGACATGCGCACCGCGTCGCCGAGCAGGGCGGCCAGCGGCAGGCGGACGCCGTTTTCCAGCACGATGCGGATCACCCCCAGCGCGGCGCGGCGCAGCGCGAAGGGATCGCGCGATCCGGTGGGCTTCTCACCGGCCGCCCAGAAACCGGCCAGAGTGTCGATCTTGTCGGCCAGCGCCACCGCCATGGACAGCGGCGCGGCGGGCACGCCGTCCTGCGGCCCCTGCGGCCGGTAGTGATCGGCGATGGCCTCGGCGATGTCGGCCGGCAGGCCGTCATGGAGGGCGTAATAACGGCCCATCAGCCCCTGCAGCTCCGGGAACTCGCCGACCATTTCGGTGACCAGATCGGCCTTGGCCAGCCGCGCCGCCCGTTCGGCTTGCGCCGCAGCGGCGCCGACATGGGGCGCGATGGCGCTCGCCAGCTTCGTCATGCGCCGCACCCGCGCGCCCTGACTGCCCAGTTTGGCGTGAAAGGTGATGGCGTCCAGCTCGCCGACGCGCTCCTCCAGCGGCGTCTTCGTGTCCTGTTGCCAGAAGAACCGGGCGTCGGACAGGCGCGCCGCGATCACCCGGTCGTTGCCCTCGATGATGCGCTGACCGCCGTCACGGGCCGCCAGATTGGCCACCAGCAGATAACGCGGCGCCAGCTGACCCGTCTTCGGGTCGCGCAGGGCGAAGCATTTCTGATGGCTGCGCAGGCTGGTGACGATCACCTCCTGCGGCACCTCCAGAAAGGCCGCGTCGAATTGCCCCGTCAGCACCACCGGCCATTCCGCCAGCCCGGTCACCTCGGCCAGCAGGGCGTCGTCCTCGATCAGTTCCAGCCCGGCCTCATTCGCGCGGGCCAGCGCCTGCTCGCGGATCGTTTCGCGGCGCCTGCCGGCATCGGCGATGACGAAGGCGTCATGCAGCTTCGCTTCATATTCGGCGGCGGAACGGATGGTGATCTCGCCGGGCGCCATGAAGCGATGGCCGCGGGTGACATCGCCGGAAGTGATGCCCTCGATGTCCACCGGCACCACCTCGCCATCGAACAGGCACAGGACGCCATGCAGCGGCCGGATCCAGCGCAGGCGGCGGGCGCCCCAGCGCATGGACCTGGGCCACGGGAAGGTGCGAATCGTTTCCGCCACCAGTTCGCCCAGCACTTCCCCCGTGGGCCGCCCCTTCTTCTCCATGCGGGCCACGTAATAGGCGCCCTTCTTCTCGTCCTTGACGATGTCGCAATCGGCCAGGCTCAGGCCGGTGGCGCGCAGGAAGCCGGCGATGGCCTTCTCCGGCGCATCGACGCGCGGGCCGCGGCGCTCCTCGACCACGTCGGGGGTGGCCGGCGGCACGTCATCGACGAGAAGCGCGATGCGGCGCGGGCCAAAAAAGCGGCGCGCCGGGCCGGTCTCCAGCCCGGCCTCGGCAAGGCCTGAGGTGATGGCGCGCTGAAGATCGGCGGCGGCGCGCGCCTGCAGGCGGGCGGGGATTTCCTCGGAAAACAGTTCCAGCAGCAGCTGCGGCATGGCGCGGGGTCTTCTCGTCAGCACTTCAGATGATGATCGGCGGAATCGGTCGCCCCCTGCTTAGAGCACGAAACGCCTCTGAGGCAAACATTCCCGTGGCGCGCCCGCGTGGCCGTCAACCCTCCCGCGGTGTCAGGGTGTCGAGAAAGCGCAGCGGGCGGCCGGCCGGTTCGCCGATGATTTCGTCTTCCCACATCACCCGGCGGCCGCGGATGATGGCGCCCGTGGGCCAGCCGGTGACCGTCATGCCGTCATAGGGCGTCCAGCCGCATTTGCTCACGATCCAGTCATTGGTGATGGTGCGCCGCGCCTTCAGATCGACGATGGTGAAGTCGGCGTCATAGCCTTCGGCGATGCGGCCCTTCGCGGCGATCTGGAACAGCCGCTGCGGGGCATGGCTCATCAGATCGACGAAGCGCTGAAGCGTCAGCCGCCCGGCGTTCACGTGATCGAGCATCACCGGCACCAGCGTCTGCACGCCGGGCATGCCCGACGGGCTGTCGGGATAGGGCCTGTCCTTCTCTTCCCGCGTGTGCGGGGCGTGATCGGAGCCCAGCACGTCGACGAGCCCTGAACGCACCGCCCGCCACAGCGCCTCGCGATGCGCCGCGCCGCGCACCGGCGGGTTCATCTGGGCGTATGTGCCGAGGCGCTCATAACAGTCCGGCGCGGCCATGCTCAAATGATGGGGCGTCACCTCCACGCTGGCGATGTCGCGCGCCGCGGCCAGCAGCGGCAGTTCGTCGGCGGTGGTCACGTGCAGAACGTGGATGCGCTTGCCCGCGGCGCGGGCCAGCTTCAAAAGCCGTTCGGTGGAGCGCCGCGCCGTTTCCACATCGCGCCACACGGGGTGCGAGGACGGGTCACCGGCCACCCGCTCATTCTGGCGCGCGAGAAGCCGCTCTTCATCCTCCGAATGAAATGCCGCCCGGCGCGTGATGGCGGCCAGCACGCGGGCCAGGGTCGCATCGTCATGCACCAGCAGGTCGCCGGTGGAGGAGCCCATGAACACCTTCACCCCGCACACCCCGGGCAGCCGCTCAAGCCGCGGCAGGTCGGCGATGTTCTCCGCCGTGGCGCCGACGTAGAAGGCATGGTCGCAATACATGCGCTCAGCCCGGTTCAGCTTGTCGGCGACGGCCCCGGCGGTGGTGGTGGCGGGGCGGGTATTGGGCATCTCGAACACCGCCGTGACGCCGCCCAGCAGCGCCGCCTTCGATCCCGAATGCAGGTCTTCCTTGTGTTCGTTGCCCGGCTCGCGGAAATGCACCTGGGTGTCGATGACGCCGGGCAGCACGTGCAGGCCGGTGCAATCGATCACTTCCGCCGCCCGTGAGGGGTCGAGATCGCCGATGGCGGTAATGCGGCCGTCGCGCACCCCGATGTCGGCTTTCCCGGTGCCTGAGGGGGTGACGGCGGTTCCGCCTTTCAGGATGAGATCGAATGAGGTCATGCGCCCGCTTCCCGGCTTTGCTATGTGAAGGGCAATAGACCCCGGACGCCAGGAGGATGCAAGAGCTGATGACCCCGATCCACCTGAAGGAGCGCGCGGTGCTGGCCGTGGCGGGCGCGGAGGCGGCGGACTTCCTGCAATCGCTGGTGACCAACGACATCGCCGCGTTGCCCGACGATGCGGCGTGCTGGGCGGCGCTGCTGACGCCACAGGGCAAGATCCTGTTCGATTTCTTCATCCATCGCGCCGCGCCCGACCGCTTCCTGCTCGATGTTTCGGCGGCGCAACGGGATCAACTGGCGCAGCGCATGGGCATGTATGTCCTGCGCCGCGACGTGGCGATCACACCGCGCGACGATCTGGCGGTGGCGGCGGGCGATGTGGAAGGGGCGCAAGCGGTCTTCGCCGATCCGCGCCGGCCGGATTTCGGGCGGCGCGCCATCATCGACGCGGAACAAGCCGCCGCCCTGCCCGATGACGCGGCCGATTATCACCGCCGGCGCATCGCTCTGGGCCTGCCCGACACGGACGCCGATATCCGCTCCGGCGACATCTTTCCGCATGAGGCGAACATGGATCAGCTGGGCGGGGTGAGCTTCACCAAGGGCTGCTACGTGGGCCAGGAGGTGGTGTCGCGCATGCGGCACAAGACCACGGTGCGCAAGCGGTTGGTGCCGGTCAGCGCCGACGCTCCCCTGACGAGCGGCGTGGACGTGACGGCGGGCGGCAGGCGCATCGGTGATGTGCGCTCCGTGGCGGGACGGCGGGCCATCGCCTTGATCCGCCTCGACCGCGCGGCGGCGGGCGACACCCTGCTGGCCGGCGAAGTGCCGGTGACACTCGTCAGGCCCGACTGGGCCACCTTCGCGGTGCCGGGGGCATGAGCTTTGAGTGTTTCACTTCTCTTTGATAAGAAATCATCATCATGGCCATCAGGTGGGCGGAAGACGTGATCGTGCATGCGGACGGGCTGGCCCGCTGCGGCTGGTGCGGGCGCGATGCGTTGTATATGGCCTATCATGATGAGGAATGGGGCGTGCCGGAGCGTGACGGCAACAGGCTGTTCGAAAAGCTGGTGCTCGACACCTTTCAAAGCGGCCTGTCGTGGCGGGTGATCCTCGCCAAGCGCGCGGCCTTTCGCGCCGCCTTCGCCGGGTTCGACATCGAACGCAT
>DRPD01000280.1 GCA_011374735.1 Thermopetrobacter sp. | reverse complement strand
GCTGTCTTATTCTTCAGGCGTTATGCCAGAATTGACCCCCACTGGCAAGCGAGCGGGCATACCGGACGCCCCGCCTTTCTCAAGGCGTGGAACGCCGCCGCGGCCATCATGGCATGAAATGCGCCTCGGAAGACGCCCCGCCGTCACCGGCATATCGGCGTCATCGCCAGCCTTTCAGAAGCTGGCCACGCATGCCGCCGGATACGCCCTCATCCGCCATCACGGGCACAAGGCGGCGACTTCAGGCTCCTTCAAACCTTGTCGCGACGGCCGCCCGGACGCGTTGGCGTCTTTCGTCACGCCACGGCGCGCGCCGGGCAGGCCGGCCTCAAGATGCAGGTTGGCGGCCAGATCGCGGGCGATGCGGATCGCATGGGCCGGCGAGCGGGCCAGCAGATGCACGTGGATGTGGCTGGCCCCCGCCGCCTCCAGCGCCGCCAGTGCCCGGCGCGGCCCGCCCTCGACACCGGCCCGGGGCAGCACGCCGCACGCCATCACCACCAGCCGCCCGTCGCCGGCGGCCGCATCCAGAGGCTTCAGCGCCACATGGACCGCGTGCGGCACCGGCGGGCAATGGCGGATCTCGTAGACATTGAAGATGTGCCGCCGCCCCGATGCGCCGCGCCAATACCAGAACCCGGCGCCATCCAGCAAGGCGTTGATGCGGGCCGGCTCGCCGGCGTCGGAAAACAGGATGTCAGGTGCGTGTTGCATGTGAACATCAATAGAACATGGGAGAAGAACATGTCAAGAACAAAAATGTCGCCGGGCCAGGGGTGCCTGCTGCCCCGCCTCACCGGCCCATTGCCGGGGGGATGGCCGGGGATTACATTTCCGCCCATGAGCCAGCATGACAGCCATGACACCGGCCCGCCGGTCATCGCCCGCATCGTGCGCGCCTTGCCGAGGAAACCGGGCGTCTATCGCATGCTCGACGCGGCCGGCGCGGTGCTCTACGTGGGCAAGGCGAAGGACTTGCGGGCCCGCGTGTCGTCCTACGCCCGCCCCCATGGCCACAGCCGCCGCATCGGGCTGATGATCGCCCAGGTGGCCGACATCGAGATCACCACCACCGGCTCGGAGGCCGAGGCGCTGCTGCTGGAGGCCAGCCTCATCAAGCGCCACAAGCCGCCGTTCAACGTGCTGCTGCGCGACGACAAGTCGTTTCCCTTCATCCTGATCACCGACGAGGCCACGCCGCGCCTGATGAAGCATCGCGGCGCGCGCCGTGTGCCGGGAAACTACTACGGCCCGTTCGCCAACGCCGGCGCGGTCAACCGCGCCATCGCGGCGCTGGAGAAGGCGTTTCTGCTGCGCACCTGTTCCGACGGCGTGTTCGCCAACCGCACCCGGCCCTGCCTGCAACATCAGATCCGGCGCTGCGCCGCGCCGTGCACCGGCGAGATCGCGCCGCAAGAGTATCGCGCCCTGGTGGCCGAGGCGCGGGCCTTTCTCGAAGGCCGGGCGCGCGAGGTGCAGGCCGCCTTGAAGCGCCAGATGGAAGACGCCGCCGAGGGGCTGGATTTCGAACGCGCCGCCATCTTGCGCGACCGGCTGGCGGCGATGACCCACATCACCGCCGGCAACGACATCTACCCGCGCACCTTCGCCGAGGCCGACGTGTTCGCGCTGGCCGCCGCCGGCGACCGCCATGCCGTCGCCGCCTTCTTCTTCCGCCATCATCAGAGCTACGGGGCGCGCACCTTCTTCCCGCACGGCGGCGCGGGGCAGACGGACGAAGCGGTGCTGGCCGCCTTTCTGGCCCAGTTCTACGACCGCCATCCGATCCCGCGCCTGATCCTGCTCTCGCATGACATCGCGGAGCGCGCCCTGCTCGAAGAGGCGCTGAGCGACCGGGCCGGCCATCGGGTGCATGTCCTCACCCCGGCGCGCGGCGAGAAGCGCCGCTTCGTGGCCATGGCGCTTGACAACGCCGGGGAGGCGCTGGCCCGCAAGCTGGCCGATCGCGACAGCCACGCGCGGCTGCTTGAGCGGCTGGCCAAGGCCTTCCACTTGCCGCGCCCGCCGCTGCGCATCGAGGTGTTCGACAATTCCCACATCCAGGGGGCGAACGCCGTCGGGGCGATGATCGTCGCCGGGCCGGAAGGCTTCATGAAGGCCCACTACCGCACCTTCAACATCCGCGACAGGGACGCCGCGCCGGGCGACGACTACGCCATGATGCGCGAGGTGCTGCGCCGCCGCTTCGCCCGCTGGGGCAGGGAAAAGGAAGAGGCAAGGAACGACGCCCCGCGGGAAGGCTTTCCGCCGTGGCCCGATCTGGCGCTCCTCGACGGCGGCAGGGGGCAGCTGGCGGCGGCCCTGGAGATCGCCGGAGAGCTGCGGCTTAAGGGCATCGCCTTCGCCGCCGTCGCCAAGGGCCCGGATCGCAACGCCGGGCGCGAGACCTTTCATCTGGCCGATGGCGCCACCTTGACCTTGGACGGCCGCGACAGCCTGCTGTATTACCTGCAACGGCTGCGCGACGAGGCCCACCGCTTCGCCATCGGCGCCCATCGCGCCCGGCGCCGCAGGGCG
>DRPD01000279.1 GCA_011374735.1 Thermopetrobacter sp. | reverse complement strand
GTTGCAGGGGTTCTTCTTCCTGGCCGCGCACGGGTTGCAAGGGTTGTGGCTGGCCGCCCAGGCGGTGCCGCTGCCTGAGGCGATCACCGCCAGCGTCGCCGCACCCGTCATGCCCAGCGCCAGCGGCAGCGCCGCCACCGAGGACAGCCAGATTTTCCGGAAATTGCTCATGGTCGTGTCTCTCCTTCAGATAACGTCAAAACAATGCGGGAACGGGCGGGCCATTCCGCGCTTTCTGTTATGGAAGCAATACCGGCGGTTGTCGCCTCACAACCGGGGTGCGATCCATCACAACCTTGTGTGCATGGCGGGAGGAACGGCGATTATTCGCGCACCAGGCGAAAGCCGATCAGGATATGGCGCACGCCGTCGGGCCGGCCGTGGCGCGCCGCCGGGCGGCACACGCCGCAGCCCTTGTCGTCCCACGAGCCGCCCTTGACGACGTGGCGGCCGGGGGCGGCCGGCGTCGCCGTCCATTCATAGATCTGCCCGGCGCCGTCCAGCACCCCGTAGGGGCTGGCCCCGGCCGGGAAGCGCCCCACCGGCACGGTGGCGAACGGCCCGGCGTCGGCGCTGTTGAGCCTGCGCGGGTCGAACGCGTCGCCCCACGGGAACATCCGCCCGTCGGTGCCGCGCATGGCCTTTTCCCATTCATTCTCCGTCGGCAGCCGCCAGCGGTGTCCCGTCGTGCGTGACAGCCAGCGGGCGAAGGCCACGGCGTCGGCATGGGAAACGAGCACCACCGGGTGATCTTCCTTGCCGGGCGGCGGCTTGCCGTCTCGCCACAGATAGCCGCGCACCCGGGCGTAGGGGTGGGCGAGGCGCTGGGCCTTCCATGCCGGTTCGGAAATGAACGGGGCGCGATGGCCGGTGGCGGCGACGAAGCGGGCATAGAGGCGGTTGGTGACCGGGGTGGCCATGATCCGGTAGGCGGGCAGGAACCGCTGCATCGGCAATGGCTCGTTGGCATACCATTGGCGGCGGCGGGTCACGTCGTGGCCATAGGCCTTCTCGTCCAGCCGATAGGCGGTCTCGCGCTCCCGCGGCGTCGAACCGGCGATGAACAGCCCGGCCGGGACCTCGACGCTGGCGATCCTCGGCGGCGCATCCGCGGCAGCCACGCCCAGCAACGCCAGCAACGCCAGCAACGCCACTATGCCGCGCCGGATATCGATCATTGCGCCGCGTTGACCGCCATGCCCTTCAGCGCCGCCTCCACCAAGGCGATCTGTTCGTCCACGTCGATGGCCATGATGGAGGTGATCTCCAGGTCGCGATCCTCGAACACGTCCTCGCCCGGATGGCGGCGCTGCCAGCCGCGGATGGTTTCGTCGCGGGCCTTCAGCAGCGCGCGGATCTGCGGCCAGAACAGCCGCAGCATGGCGGTGATCCAGTGGTTGACCGCCAGGCAGGGAAACACGTGATCCACCTTGAACAGCTCCACCATGCGCAAGGTGCCGGCGGCCGGATAGAAGGTTTCGTCGGTGACCCAGCGGTTGGTGGTGAACAGATGGGTGGGGAAGCCCTCGGCGTTCATGGAAATGGCGATCAGGTGGCCCACCGCGTCGTCGCCCTCCGGGCGTTCGGCGGCGCCGTGATAGGGCACCGGCGTGACATCGGCGGGCATGCCGGTGGCGCGCAGGAAGGTGTGGAAATGGCCGTGCTCGTCCGCATCGGGGCGGTGGGCGTGATAGTAATATTGGGCCCCCGTCTCGTCGTCGAACACGTCGCCTTGCGGGTAGTGCTCCAGTTCGTAGAAGGTGCCCTGATGGGCCAGGCACTGGCCGACCACGTTGGCGTCCGCCTTGTCCAGCGCCCGGTAGCTGTCCAGAATCACCCGGCCGGCTTGCCGCATGCGCTCCAGGCGCTCCGCCGACAGGCGGTTGATGATGGCCTCCATGTCCAGCCGCAGTTCGTCCATGGGGGCGTTTTACACCGATGAGCGCCCCGGCGGCAATCACGGGCCGGACAACAAGGCGCGAGGCGGGCCGTTTGCGCCGTTCGTTTCCACAGGCTTTTGAGGCCGGGCATGGGAAACGGGAAGAGATGGTTCACCGCCTTGATGGCGCTCCTCGGGCCGGCCGTGTGGACGGCTTGCGGGGCGGCCGACGACCCCGCGCCGGCGCGCTGTGACGCCTCGTGCCGCATCAAGGGACCGACGCTGACCGGCTTATGTGGTCTTTGCGTGGCCTGGCGACCCGTGGCCTTCTGCCGCCGGCCCCGGCGGGCGCGTGCTGTTCTTCACCGCGGTGGGCGGCACCCGGCCCCGTGCGCTGAACATCGGCCGTTTGCGGTGGCGCCTGAAATGAGGCGCGCGCCATCCGGCGGCATGGCCGAAGGGGGTCAGCTGCCGAAACCGCGGCGATACCAGTCGGCCAGCTCGACGATGCGGCGGCGCTGGATGTGATCGAGACAGGCCACATTGGCGCCGCAACGCGCCCGGTCGCGCAGGAAATCGCGCTGTTCGCCCTTCAGCTGGGCCAGCACGCCCATGGCCGCGTCATGGTTCTCGATATAACGCCACAGCCGGCGATAGAGGGTGGCGATGATCTCGTCCTGGGCGCCGAGGCGGGCGGTGGCGCAGATGGCGTGCTCGTCGGCCGCTTGCGCCTTGCGGCAGTCGAAGCTCTGAGCGTGCGCGGGAGCCCCGGTGGCGGCCAGCGCCAGCATCAGCCACATCAGCATGAGAGTCGCGCGTATCATGCGCATGATGCTGGCACGGCCCACCTGAACGGCCGATGAATGCGGCGCGGGCATCGTCAGCGGCGCACGCAGCGGCCCATGAAAGCAAGGCCCAATTTCACCTTGCAATTTCGCCTGGCGCGTTTACAGGCCCGCTCCATGGTGAGGGCGCGGCCGAAGGCGACGACCTTCTGTTTTCCGGCGCTGTAGCCGATATAGGCGCAGATCTTCCACTTCGGCGGTGGATTGGGGTCGAACTTGCAGCGGGTGCCCCGGAGCGTGCGCCGGCGCTTCAGCTCACGATTGCAGCGGCGTTTGGCGCGCTTGCAGGCGCGACTGCGCTTGAACGCTTTGGCATAGCCGTCGGCGACGAGCTTTCCCGTTCCGACTTCGTATGCCGTATAGGCACAGGATTTCAGCTTCGCCGCCGCCGGTTCGGCGGCGATGAGCAGCGCGGCGATGGCCAGCGCGCCGCCCGACATGGCCTTGAAGAGCATGGCGATTCCTCCTCAAGCGTATCCGCCCGCTCCCGCATGTGCCGGGAACATAGCGCACCGTGGCTGAACCGCCGATGAATGCTTCAGCGCAACAGCTCTCTCCATATCCGCACCAGCGCCATGATGCGTTGCTCATAGAGCGTGCCGATGCAGGCTTCTTGCGCCGCGCATCGCGCCCTGGCGGCGACGAAATCCCGTTGACCATCGCGCAAGCGGCGCTCCATATCGGCCGCCCAGCCGGGCCGGAGGGCGCGGCGGCGGCGCAGATACGCCTTCAGGGCCACGTATTGCGCGGCCATGATGTCGTCCAGCCGCCTGAGCCAGGGGGCGCGACACACCGCCTTCTCGTCCACCGTGTGGGCCATTTCGCAGCTGAAGCTCTTCACCGCCACCGCCCGCGCCGGGGCCACGGGGGCCCATGCCAGCAGCAGGGCCAGCGCCATCGCACGCCTGTTCATGCCTAGGGTCTGGTCTCAATAAATCCGCCGCGCCAGTCTGGCGAAAATGCAGCAAGGGTTCAAGCGTTTATGTATGTGGACGGGCATTTTCGCCAGCCCCTTCGGGCGACATTTTCGCTACATATCGCCGGCCTTTCTTTCTTGCCAATACCTCAGGGTATTGCCTGCGAAAGAAAGTCTCGGCGCTATTTTGCGAAAATGCCGCTGGCATCGACGTATTTATTGAGACCAGACCCTGGCCTCCCTGATCGGGCCGGCCGCCGCCCGTGTTCCCCGCCTTCATCCTGCCACAATGGCGGCGCGGCGCAAGGGGGTTGGCGCGCTCTTGCCGCGCGGTGCGCGAGGGCCTATGTGTGCCGCCATGCATGACGACGTGATCCACATCATCGGCGGCGGGCTGGCCGGTTCGGAAGCGGCGTGGCAGGCGGCCAATCTGGGCGTTTCCGTGATCGTGCATGAAATGCGGCCCGTGCGCCTCACCGACGCGCACACCGGCGACAAGCTGGCGGAGCTGGTGTGCTCCAATTCGTTCCGCTCCGATGACGCGCAGAACAACGCCGTCGGCCTGCTGCACGCGGAGATGCGGCTGGCGGACTCTCTCATCATGGCGGCGGCGGACGCCCACAAGCTGCCGGCCGGCGGGGCGCTGGCGGTGGATCGCGAGGGCTTCGCGGCGGCGGTCACGCGGCGGCTGGAAGCGCATCCGAACATCAGCATCGTGCGCGAGGAGGTCGCCGGGCTGCCGCCGGAAGAGTGGGCCAACGTCATCGTCGCCACCGGGCCCTTGACCTCCGAACCGCTGGCGGCGGCGATCCGCGCGCTGACCGGCGCGGAGGGACTGGCGTTCTTCGACGCCATCGCGCCGATCGTGCATTTCGACAGCATCGACATGGACGTGTGCTGGTTCCAGTCGCGCTATGACAAGGGCGGCGCGGACTACATCAACTGCCCGCTGAACCGGGAACAATATGAGACGTTCGTGCGCGAGCTGCTGGCGGCCGACAAGGTGGACTTCCGCGAGTGGGAGAAGACCACGCCCTATTTCGACGGCTGCCTGCCCATCGAGGTGATGGCCGCGCGCGGCCCCGACACCCTGCGCCACGGGCCGATGAAGCCGGTGGGGCTGACCAACCCGCACCGGCCGGACGAGAAGCCGTATGCGGTGGTGCAGCTCCGGCAGGACAACGCGCTGGGCACGCTTTACAACATGGTCGGCTTTCAGACCAAGCTGACCTACGGCGAGCAGAAGCGCATCTTCCGCCTGATCCCGGGGCTGGAAAACGCCCGCTTCGCGCGGCTGGGCGGGCTGCACCGCAACACCTTTCTCAACTCGCCTGAGCTGCTGGATGAACAATTGCGGCTGAAGGCCGATCCGCGTCTGCGCTTCGCCGGGCAGATGACCGGCGTGGAGGGCTATGTGGAAAGCGCCGCGTGCGGCCTCATCGCCGGGCGGGCGGCGGCTTTTGAGGTGGTGCGCGGCAGGATTGCCGGGTCTGGGCCCGGCAATGAGCCGCAGCGGGGGGAGGGGGCGGCTGGCCAACGGCTCATGCCCGGGCTTGACCCGGGCATCCAACAAGCCTCGCCACGAACCCATGAGGCTGCGGTAAACGTCGCCTCCTCCTTGCCGGAGGGGCGGGACTTCACCCCGCCGCCGGCAACCACGGCGCACGGGGCGCTCATTCACCACATCACCGGCGGGCACATCGCCGGCGGCGGCACCTTTCAGCCGATGAACATCAACTTCGGCCTGTTTCCGCCCATCGAGCCGCCCACCCACGACGAGAACGGCAAACGCCTGAAGGGCAAGGAACGCACCAAGGCCCGCCGCCGGGCGCTCACCGCCCGCGCGCTGGCCGACTTCGAAAGGTGGCTGCGGGGCTGAGTCTCAGCCATTCAGCAATGCCGCCGTGGGCGCCACCTGCGCGAATTCTCCGTGCAGTGACGCCAGATTCACGTCATGCACCGTCTGTGCGTCGATCACCCGGCCGTCCGGCGTTTCGCAGGCGAAGGCATGGCAGGCGTCGCCCGCCACCACCACCTGAAAGCCGAGATCATACGCCATGCGCGCGGTGGTGCTGACGCAATGATCGGTGCGCACGCCGCTGATGACCAGCCGGATGACGCCCGCCCGGCGCAGCGCGCCTTCCAAATCGGTGCCGATGAAGGCCGCGTGCACCCGCTTGACGAACACCGGCTCTCCCGCCGCCGGTTGCGCGACATCACGGAAGGCGAAGCCGGGCAGGCCCTCGCGCAACACGGAATCCGCCTCCAGCGAATTGTGCCGCACATGGAAGACCGGCCACCCCTGCGCCCGCCAGTGCGCCAGCAGCCGCGCGGCATTGTCCTCCGCGTGCGGATTGTTGCGTTCCATCCTTCGCGCCAGTTCGATGAACCCCCGCTGCCAGTCGACGAACAGCAAGGCCGTGTGCCTGTCCATGCCCGTTCCCTCCTTCGTTCCTTCCTGAATACGCCCGGAAGGAACGGGATTGCAACGGCCTCGTGCGGGTGGTTAGCGCCGTGGCGTGACGTATTTGCCGATGATGGCCGCCATGCGCTCCGGCGGGGTGTTGTGGGGGATGAGGGTGCGGAACTTGCCGTCCGGGCCGATGAGGTAGATCAGCGAGCCGTGATCCACCTGATGCCCTTGGTGGCCCGGCCGCTCATAGAGCCGGATGTGCACCCGGTAGGCCTTCGCCGCCGCCAGCACCTGGGCCGGCGTGCCGGTCAGGCCGATGAAGCGCGGGCCGAAGTTGGCGAGATAGTCCTTCAACACCGCCGGGGTGTCGCGGGCCGGATCGACGGAGATCAGCAGCGGCGTGACGCGCTTTCCCGCATCGCCCAGCCTGTCAAGCGCCGCCGCCATGGCGTTCAAATTCGTCGGGCAGATATCCGGGCAATGGGTGAAGCCGAAGGTGAGCAGCACGAAGCGGCCGCGAAAATCCTTCTCCGTGCGCGTGCGCCCGTCGTGATCGGTGAGCGTGAACGGCCCGCCGAACAGCTTCTGAAGTGGTGGCGCGGCCGGCGCCGGCCCCGCCGTGGCGGCCAGCGGCGCGGCCAGCAACAAGAGCAGGATCGTCAAGGTTCGGATCATTGCGCCTTCAGCCCCGGAATGCCCAGCTTGCCGTCCCTGCCGATGATCTTCTTCACCAGCGGGTCATGGCGGAACCATTGCCCGGCCGGCTTGCCGGGGTGCGCCTTGGCCCACGCCTTGCCGAAGCGGTCGGCGCGCCGCCACTTGCCATCGGGCAGCGGCCTCACGAATTGCAGGGCGAACAGGCGCGCCTTGGGGCTGTCGATGATCAGCCCGTCGGCCAGCACCCGCTTGTTGCAAAACGGCAGCAGTTCCACCGTGGTGCCGGCGAAGGGGTCGAAGTTCTTGGCCGCCGGAAAGAGCTTGCCGTCATCCCTCAGCAGGCCCAGCTGGCGCTTGCCGGCCCCGCAGTCCTTCGGGCAGTCGCCGGTGATGACGCACAGGATGTCCACCACCTTCGCCTCGAAGCGCGCCTTCTTCTCGCCGTCGATGCCCCATTCCTCCGCCGCCAGGGCGGCCGGGGCCAGCAGGGCCGTCAGCCCCATCGTCAGGATCATGCGTTTCATGGTCATTCTCCGAACGGCACGATGCCGTAGTCCTTGTGGGTGAGGTTCACGATGCCCTTGTCGTCGGCCACCTGATTGACGATCAGGTAGTTGACGCCGTCGCGCACATACAGGTCGCCATCGACGCTGACGGTGTGCGACTGGATGGTGACCAGCTTCGGCGCGGCCACGGAGGTGGCGTCGCCCTCCACCTTGAGGATCATGTAGACCTTGCCGTCGTCGCCGCGGATGGAGACGGGAATGCCGCCCACCGCGCACCACACCGCGCATTGGTGATGCGCCGTGCCGCGCGCATACATGATGCCGGTGACATAACACCAGGTGTCGATCAGCTCGCCGGTGACCTTGACCCGCTTGCCCTGCGCGGCCTGCGTGCCGCCGGCCGATACCGCCAGCGCCAGCGCCGCGCCCAATGCCAATGAGGCGAATGTGCGCATGAAGCTCCTCCCTTCCTCGGGTGTCCGTCGAATGGGGGAGAATCTAGCGCCGCTGCGCGGACACGGGAAAGCAAACTTCCCGTGAGCGCGGCGTGATGTTACCCGGCGCGGACGGGAACTTTTGCTCTTCGCCGCCAGTATGTCTTCCCCGTCATTGCCGGACTTGCCTGCCCCGGACCTGATCCGGGGTTCCGGCAATCCAGTGGGCAGGGCGGCAAACTCGCGCTGTTTCGGCTCTTTCGTCCCTTCGGCAAATGAGCAAGGCCGCTCTGGATTACCGGGACAAGCCCGGTAATGACGCGGCAGGAGAGCGGCGGGAAGCATGCACAACAGGTTCAGCGCCGCCGGGTGCGGCGGGTGCGCCGGGCCTGCGGCTTGCGCGGCGGCAGGTCGATGGCGGCGGCGAGGTGCGGCATCGGCGCGCTCTTGTGCGGCAGCGCCATGGCGGCGACGAAATGCTCCTGAAAGCGCGGCTCGGTGGCCGTCTCGATCTTGACGATCTCGCGCGCCAGCCGCTCGATCTCGCGGCGCGCCTCCATGCTGACCAGCGCCATGCGCGCCCCGGTGCCGGCGGCGTTGCCGGCCGATGAAACACGGTTCAGATCGCAATCGGGGATCAGCCCCAGCACCATGGCATACAGCGGGTCGATGTGGTTGCCGAACGCCCCGGCCAGCCGGATGCGGTCGGGCGCGTCGATGCCCATCTCGTCCATCAGCAGCCGCGCGCCGGCATACAGCGCCGCCTTGGCCAGTTGCACGGCGCGCACGTCCTCCTGGGTGATGGAGACTTCCTTCTGGCCGTCCGTTTGCGGGCGCAGGATGTAGGCGAAGGAGCGCCCGCGCGCCTCCACATATGGCGACGTGTCGGCCAGAGCGGTGTTGAAGCGGCCGTCCTCGTCGATGACGCCGGCCAGATACATCTCCGCCACCACCTCGATGATGCCGGAGCCGCAGATGCCGGTGATGCCGGTCTTCTTCACCTGCTCGGCGAAGCCCTCGGCGTCGGACCAGACATCGACGCCGATCACCTTGAAGCGCGGCTTCAGCGTGGCGCGGTCGATGCGCACCCGCTCGATGGCCCCCGGTGCTGCGCGCTGGCCGGAGGAGATCTGCGCGCCTTCCAGCGCCGGGCCGGTGGGGGAGGAGCAGGCCAGCAGGCGCGCGCGGTTGCCCAGCACGATCTCGGCGTTGGTGCCGACATCGACGATCAGGCTGACCGCGTCGCGTTCGTGTGGCGCCTCGGCCAGCACCACGGCCGCCGCGTCCGCGCCCACGTGACCGGCGATCACCGGCAGCACGTAGCTGCGCGCCCCGGGGGCCAGATCGAGATCGATGTTGCGCGCCGGCTGCTCCACCGCCTGATCGGTATGCAGGGTAAAGGGGGCCTGGCCCAAGGGGATCGGGTCGTAGCCCAGCAGCAGGTGGTGCATCACCGGGTTGCCCACCAGCACCACGTCGAGAATGCGCCCCGGCCCGCCATGATCGCGGCTCACCTCCGCCGCCAACTCGTTGATGGCTTCACGCACCGCGCGGGTCATCTCTTGCGCGCCGTTTTCATGCATCATGGCGTAGGAGACGCGGCTCATCAGGTCTTCGCCGAAGCGGATTTGCGGGTTCATGCGCCCGGCGGCGGCCAGCACGTCGCCGGTGTGCAGATCCACCAGATGGGCGGCGATGGTGGTGGAGCCGACATCCACCGCCAGCCCCAGGAGTTTCTCGTCGAAGCCGGGGCGGACGTCGATCACCCGTGGCGTGGCGTCGATGTGCGGCTGGTGGAGAATGGCCGTCACCTCACCAGCCGGGGGCGTGACGCTTTCGTCGATCTCCACCTCGGTGATGGCCCATTCCTCGGCCAGCGCAGCGGCCAGCTCGGCGGGATCGTCCAGCCGCAGCGGCAGCGCGCGGATCAGCGGATCGACGGCGATGTCGCGGCTGTCCGCCTCCTTGCGCACCAGCTGTTCGTGCAGTTGCGACTCCGGCGGCACGTCGATGATGACATCGCCCATGACCCGCGCCTGACAGGCCAGCCGGCGGCCTTGCCGCAGGCCGCGCAGATCGGCGTATTTCTTCTCCGCCTCGGTGGGTGGCGACAGGTGACCGGCGGCCGACGTGATGCCCTCCTTTTCCGCCCGGCCTTCCTGCACGGCGATCTGGCAGCGCCCGCAGATGGCCCGCCCGCCGCACGCCGAATCGAGATCGACCCCCAGCCGCCTTGCGGCGCCCAGCAGCGTTTCCTCCGGCCCGCTCGTCCCGCGCAGCCCGGAGGGCATGAACAGCACGCGGCAGGGGTATTTCGCCGTCTTTCCCGTCATGGGCCCGCACCATACGTCATTCCACCCCCGCGCATCATTGCCGCTTCATCATATGTCACTGCCGCCCCTCATGCGTCATTGCCGGACTTGTTCCGGCAATCCAGTGGGCGGCGCCTTCATACGGCGGCGCGTCGGTTCTTTCCTTATGCCGCCGCATGACGAAAGGCCGGACTGGATTACCGGGACAAGCCCGGTAATGACAGAATTAGCGTACAAATGGAGAATTTAATTGAGCGATTTAGAAACTTTCCGTATTGAAACCCGCGCCTGGCTAGAAGAAAACTGCCCGGCTGAAATGCGCAAGCCCATGC
>DRPD01000278.1 GCA_011374735.1 Thermopetrobacter sp. | reverse complement strand
TCGAGCTGAACGCCAAATATGCCAGGGCGTGGCCCAACATCACGGCCCAGAAGGAGCCGCTGCCCGAGGCGGAAAAGCACGACGGCGAACAGAACAAGCTGGAGAAATACTTCTCCGAAGCCCCCGGCGAAGGCGACTGAGCGGCGCCGGCGGCCGGTTTGCGACGACGGGGGTGAATGTCAACCGGTTCCTCACGTCCGCCCGGTCAACGCGCAAGGCCGCGCGCGGTGATGGGGCCCCGCCGGCGCGGCACATCACCAGAGCAATTTGGCCGGCCCGCGGCGTTTGGTAAAATGATGAATGCGCAAGCCACCTGAGACGACGCGAGGCGGCGCCGAAGGCCGCTGATTTCAAGCATCATGTCCGCTCCCCTCGTCAGCGTCATCATTCCCGTGTTCAACCGCCCGGCGCTGGTGGCCAACGCCATTCGCTCGGCATTGGGTCAGCAATTCACCGACCTTGAGGTCATCGTCGTCGACGATGGCTCCGACCCGCCTCTCGTATTGCCCCGCGGCCTGCGGGAAGAGGCGCGGCTGCGATGCCTCCGCCTGCCGCGTAACGGGGGGGCCGCCCAGGCCCGTAACGCCGGCGCCCGCGAGGCCCGGGGCGCATGGTTCGCCTGGCTCGATTCGGATGATACCTGGCGGCCCGACAAGCTCCGCAGGCAGATGGCCCGACTTGAAACGCTGACCGACCGGGAGCGTGTCGCCGTGGCCACGGGCTTCGCATACGTCGATGCCACGGGAGGGCGCGATGTCCGGCTGCCCATCCCGGCTTCGGATCCCGCGCTCTTCTTCGCCGGCTGCTGGTTCGCGCCCGGGTCCAGCGTCATCCTCTCCCGGCGGCTGTTCGAGCGCGTCGGCCCCTTCGACGAGCGTCTGCGGCGGCTGGAGGACAACGACTGGTTCATCCGCATGGCCCTGGCCGGCGGCCGCCTGGAGGTGGTGCGGGAAAATCTGGTGACGGTCGCAAAGGGCCGCAAGGCCCCATACGCGACGGTGGCCGCCGCCGGCGCACGCATGCTGCGGAAGTTCGAGCGCCAACGCGAGGCGCTGCCGCCGCGCGCCCTGCCGATCTTGCGCGGCTGCCTGCATTACGAATACGCCGCGGCGCTCATGAAACGCGACCACAAGACCCTGCGCGGCCTCGGCCACCTCGCCCTGTCCTGGTTTCACCACCCGCGCCTGACCATTGGCCCGCATGATTTCTGGACGACCCCGGGGCCGGCCTGAAATACGGCCGGCGCGAACCATGAAAAAATGTTTGCCCCCGGGCCACATGAGCAACACTTGACGTTCCGTCAATCAGCGCCGCAGCTTGGTGTTTGACGAAACTGTCAAGAATGTGAAAGGCGCGCACGAGAGGGCGGGCGGCAGGCATGATTCATCATGCGCCAAGACAACGGATAGACCATGACGATCTTCACCTGCCGGAATGGTGGCGACACCGTCATCGCGGCCGGCGTCTCCAGCACCTTGACCGACGCGCCGGACTTCATCTTCTGAGGCCCCGGCGGCACGAACGACGAAGGGGAGAGGCCACGGGCATCTCCCCTCGCGCGCTTTGCCGGCTCCCGTCACGCCGCGCCCGATGTCCACAAGCAACGCCAGGCCGGGAGTTGGCGGAAATGGCGTCGGCGTCATGTATTATGTTGTTTCAGCTAATAACTATATAATGTTGACTCTCGAACAAAATTGTTCTATACATGAGTATCATAGCTTTTATTGCGCCGGGCCCGGCATGCGAACCTCCGGTTTTCGCGTGCGGTTCGCTTCGTTGCGAGGTTCCCGCACGAGCCGAAGGGGACGGTGAGCAGGCGCATCGGCATCATGTCCGCCTACGGCGATCCAGCGCGGCGGGCATGGCCATGAGTTCTCCCGGGCTGCGGCGCGCACCGCCCCCCGGTCGCCGTTCGCGGGCGCATCGGTGGCGGAATCGGTAAGGGAGGAAGAGACCATGGCCACCGTCTATCATACATACTGGAATGGCGATGACACCGTGACCGCCGTCAACGGCAGCGCCGGTGATACGGACGTTCTGAACCTGCGCATCGACAGCGCCGCCACCACGGCGGCCGACCTGGCTTTCAACATGAGCCAGACGACGTTCACCAGCGTCGAGAAGATCTGGTTCAATCCCCACTTCAGCGCGCCGGCCGGCAGCGACATGTGGATAAGTCTTGCGGCGCACGAGATAGCGAGCGGCAAGCTGTCTCCCGCCTTGCTGGTCGATGGCTATGATGTCGCCGGCTGGACGGAGGGCATAAGCATCTTACTGGATCCAGGCGGCGGCATGCCCGCCGTGACATCCGTGGATCTCTCCGGCTGGACGTTCGTGGACTGGGGCGGCCAGAATGAATGGATAGTAATTAAAGGCTCTATGGGTGCCGACACCATCACTGGCTCCTCCCAGTACGACGAGATTTTCGGTAACTAC
>DRPD01000277.1 GCA_011374735.1 Thermopetrobacter sp. | reverse complement strand
CGATGTCGAAGGCGCGCGCCAGATCGGCGCGCAGGGCCTTGGAGATGTCGGTCATTTCGGCGAAGCCGGCGGCGCCGCGCTGATAGAGCCAGCGCCACAGCTGCCGGGCGCGCATGCGGCGCTGGCGTTCGGGCACGCCGATGGCGGCCAGCCGCTCCATCAGGGCCGGCCGGCCAAGCCCGATCAGGGTGGGGCGGGCGGTGGTGGCGGTCTGTTCCATCGGTCATGCCCCGCCGCTCATCGCTGGCGGGCACCTCACTCACTTGCGGCACAGCTGGTCGATCTTCTCCAGCCCCGCCTTGACGCCGATCAGCGAATAGGTGTCGGTGGTCTTCGTGCCGCGGGCGGAGATGCCGGTGATGACCATGGTGCGGCCGGCCTTCATGGCGGCGACGATCTTGCGGTCGGTGGCCGGGCCGTCGCTCCATGCCCCGTCCTTCGACGAATAGAGGCGGAACCTGGCGCCGTCGTCGGTGCTCAGCATCACCGGCGCGCCCTTCTTGAAGGGATAGCCGATGATGGTGTTGACCTCATGGCGCACGCCGGGGCGGTTGGTGACGATGAAAAAGGCCGGATCGCGCTTGACGCCCTGGCGCGAGGCTTCCGACTTCTGCGGCTGGCTGACGATGTAGCACACCGGGCCCTTTTTCGTCTTGTAGGTATAGGCCGTCCAGCTCTCGAAGGTGGCGACGGCCTTCGGCTCCTGGGCGGCGGCCGGAAGGGTGGCGAGGCTGAGCGCGGCGGTGGCCGCCAGCAGTCGAATCGCAGGCATGGTGTTCATGGCGTTCTTGATAATGGGGATCGCCCCGTTCGTCCAGCACGAGACGGGAGCCTGCGGGGCAAATCGGGCCATTTATGGGCGGGCGGGCGGCGCTCAGAGAGGCGGCTTGCGGCCCGCCTTCAGGTCATTAAGGGCGCGTGCCGCCCTGGCCCGGTGTTCGGGGCGGATGTGGGCCCGGATGAGGCCGATGACGGTGGCCAGCACGGTCATGTCGTCGGTGAAGCCCAGCCCTGGCAGCAGGTCGGGGATGAGGTCGACGGGCATGACGAAATAGGCCAGCGCGGCGAGCAGCAGGCCCTTCACCCGTTTCGGCGTTTGCGCGTCGGTGGCGCAGTAATAGGCGGCCAGGGCTTCCGACGCGAAGGGGATGCGGGCGAAAAACTTCGCCATCTTGGGCCAGAAGCCGTCGCGCACCACTTCAGCCGAATCATGGCCGGTGAACTGGCGCCACGCCGCGTTGTGGCGCTTCAGGTCGGGATTGTCGGAGCGGGTCATCGGTCGCCTGCCCTCCCTGCCGTTGGCACGATCCCCCCTGATATGGGGCTGAAGGCAGCGCGGGACAAGGTCACTCGTCCTTCTTCAGGTCCTTCAGCCTGGCGAACACGGCGTCGGCGTCGGGGATGTCGTCCTCTTCCGCGGCCGGGGCCGGGGCGCCCATGCCGGCGAAGGGGTCGGCCTCCTCCTTCGGCTTCTCCGGGGTGGAATGGGTCAGCCCGCCGACGGTCTCTTGCGGCGACTTCAGGGTTTCCTCCGGCTCGGCAATGCCTTCCTTCGCGCGGCGCTTGGCCTCGCGCGCGGCGGCCTTCTTCACCGCCTCGTCAAGCTCCGTCTGGCTGCACAGGCCCAGGGTGACGGGGTCGCGCGGGGTGATGTTGGAGATGTTCCAGTGGGTGCGCTCGCGGATCGACTGGATGGTCGGCTTGGTGGTGCCGACCAGCTTCATGATCTGCGAATCGGACAGCTCCGGATGATTGCGCAACAGCCAGGCGATGGCGTCCGGCCGGTCCTGGCGGCGCGACAGCGGGGTGTATTTGGGCCCCTTGCGGGCCTTGGCCGGCGGGATGTCGGCCTTCGGCTTGGCCAGCTTCAGCCGGTAGTTGGGGTCGGCCTCGCCCCTGGCGATCTCCTCGCGGGTGAGCTGGCCGGCGGCGATGGGGTCGAGCCCCTTGATGCCCTGGGCCACCTCGCCGTCGGCGATGCCCTTCACCTCCAGCTCGTGCAGGCCGCAGAATTCGCCGATCTGCCTGAACGTCAGCGCGGTGTTGTCCACCAGCCACACGGCGGTGGCCTTCGGCATCAGCGGTTTGTCGGACATGCGTTCTCTCCTTCGGAATCCGTCATGGCCACGGATTCCCCTTGGTGATCGGGTCATGATTGACGGGGATGAGGACTATATAACCGCCCGCGCCGCCACTGGCAACGTCAGGCGGCGCTTTTCAAACGCTCGATCCAGTCCCGGGCCATGGCGCGCACGTTATCGGGCGCGGTGCCGCCGTGGCTGGCGCGCGAGGCGACGGAATTCTCCACGCCGAGCACCGAATACACGTCCTCGCTGATGGCCGGCTCCACGCTTCGCATGTCGTCAAGGGTCAGATCGGGCAGGTCGCAGCCCCTGTTTTCGGCCAGCGCCACCAGCCGGCCGGTGACGTGATGGGCCTTTCTGAACGGCATGCCCAGCGCGCGCACCAGCCAGTCGGCGAGATCGGTGGCGGTGGAGAAGCCGGCCGCGGCGGCGGCGCGCATGGCCTGCGCGTTGGGTTCCATGTCGGCGATCATGCCGCGCATCACCTCCAGCGTCAGCGACAGGGTGTCCAGCGCCTCGAACGCCGGCTCCTTGTCCTCCTGCATGTCCTTGGCGTAGGCCAGCGGCAGGCCCTTCATGACCACCAGCAGCGTCACCAGCGCGCCGATGACGCGGCCGGACTTGGCGCGCATCAGCTCCGCCGCGTCGGGGTTGCGCTTCTGGGGCATGATGGAGGAGCCGGTGGTGAATTTGTCGGACAGGCGGATGAAATCGAACTGCGGGGTCGTCCAGATGACCAGCTCCTCGGCGACGCGCGAGAGGTGGGTGGCGCAGATGGCCGCCGCGGCCAGCGTCTCCAGCACGAAGTCGCGGTCGGAGACGGCATCGAGCGAATTGCGCATCGGCCCGTTGAAGCCCAGCGCCCTGGCCGTCATCTCGCGGTCGATGGGAAACGAGGTGCCGGCCAGCGCGGCGGCGCCCAGCGGGCTTTCGTTGAGCCGTTCGCGGGCGTCGGCGAAGCGGCCGTCGTCGCGGGCGAGCATCTCCACCCAGGCCAGCAGATGATGGCCGAAGGTGACCGGCTGGGCCACCTGCAGATGGGTGAAGCCCGGCATGATGACATCGGCGAAGCGTTCGGCCTTCTCCGCCAGGCTCAGCATCAGGGAGCGGATCTGGCCGCGGATGTGGTCGATGGCGTCGCGCACATAGAGCCGGAAGTCGGTGGCCACCTGATCGTTGCGCGAGCGCGCGGTGTGCAGCCGCCCGGCGGCGTCGCCGATCAATTCCGCCAGGCGCGCCTCGACGTTCATGTGAATGTCTTCCAGGGCGCGCGAAAACGTGAACGCGCCTGATTCGATTTCACTTGCGATGGCGCTCAAACCGTCGATGATACGCGCCGCGTCCTGTTCGGAGATGATGCCGCGCGCGGCCAGCATCTCGCAATGGGCCTTCGAGGCGGCGATATCCTGGACGGCGAGGCGCTTGTCGAAGTCGATGGAGGCGTTTATCTCCTCCATCAGGGCGTCGGGGCCGGTGCTGAAACGGCCGCCCCACATCTCGTTGGCCATGGGTTCCTCCGTGTGCCGGCGACGCTTGATGGTTGAACGGAAAACGGCAGGGACGAACCGGATGACGACGCGACCGGACATGCCGATCACCCGGCACATGCGCTGGATCATCATCGCGGCGGCCATCGCCGGCCTGATCGGGGTTTACGCCATGACGCGCGAGGCTGGCAAGACGCCGCCGCCGCCAAGCGGCGCGGCGGCCAGCGCCGGGGCGCTGGACAAGTCGCTGGCGGCGGGGGCCATGCGCAAGCTGCGCATCGCCAAACGGCGCCGTGACGTGACCGGCCTGACCTTCACCGACGGCGACGGCAAGCCGGTGAGGCTGGCGGCCTACGAGGGCAAGGTGGTGCTGCTCAACTTCTGGGCCACCTGGTGCTTTCCGTGCCGCGAGGAGATGCCGCATCTGGCGGCGTTGAAGAAGGCGTTCGCGGGGCGCGATTTCGCGCTGGTGTTCGCGTCCGTCGATCGCAAGGGCTACGCTCACGCGAAAGCGGGGTTGGAGAAACTGGCCGGGGCCGGGCACACGCTGGTGATGGACAACGGCTCGAAGGCGCTCAACGCGCTGGGCGAGCGGGGCATTCCGGTGACCATCCTTATCGACAAACAGGGGCGCGAGGCGGCGCGGGTGATCGGCATCGCCAACTGGGCCAGCGATGAGGCGAAGCGGGTGGTCGAGGCGCTGCTGGCGGAGAAGGCGCCGGGCGACAACGCAACAAAGACGGAAGGAGCCGGCTGATGGTGATCGACGTTTCCCTGGGCGCGGCGTTCGCCGCCGGCGTGCTGTCGTTCCTGTCGCCGTGCGTGCTGCCGCTGGTGCCGCCTTATCTGAGCTTCATGGCCGGCGTGTCCATGGAGGAGATGACGAAGGACGGCGGCGTGGAGGCGGCGCTGGCGCGGCGGGTGATGATCGCGGCGCTGTTCTTCGTGCTGGGCTTTTCCACGGTGTTCGTGGCGATGGGGGCGTCGGCCTCGTTCATCGGCCAGTTCATGCGCGAATACCTGCATATCCTGGCCAGGGTGGCGGGTGTCGTCATCATCATCTTCGGGCTGCATTTTCTGGGCGTCTTCCGCATCGGCTTCCTGTTGATGGAGAAGCGCTATCAGGGCGCGGGCACGGGCGGCTCGCTGGCCGGATCCTATGTGATCGGGCTGGCCTTCGCGCTGGGCTGGACACCGTGCATCGGGCCGGTGCTGGCCTCCATCCTGGCCATCGCGGCGGCGGAGGAGAGCGTGGCGCAAGGCGCGGGGCTGCTGGCGGTCTATTCGGCCGGGCTGGGGCTGCCGTTTCTGCTCGCCGCTTTCGCCATCAACGGCTTCATGGGCTTCATGAAGCGATTCCGCAGGCACCTGGGAACGGTGGAGAAGGTGATGGGCGCGCTGCTCGTCATCACCGGCGTGATGTTCCTCACCGGGGCGATGCAATACATCTCGGTGTGGCTGCTGGAGACGTTCCCGGTGCTGGGCAACATCGGCTGAGGGCGCGGGCGGCACGGGTGGCACTGGCGGGCCGGCATAAACTTCAGGTTTACGTTTGTGCCCTTTAATGGCGCCGTGATCGCAATGGCAGATGAGGGAGGCCCTTCATGCGAAAGGCGCTGAAAAGATTCGCCGGGGACGAGGCCGGCGCGGCGGCGATCGAATACGGGATGATCGCGCTGGCCATCGCCATCGTGCTGGTGGCGACGCTGCCGTTTTTCACCAAGAAGCTGCCGCCGCTGTTTCAGGCGACGGAGGGGGCTATCAGCGATTATCTCTCCAAGGACGCCAGTGACTTCACCGGTGAATGAGGGGCTCGCCCGCATCGCCTTCTCAGGATGACGAAACCCGCCCTCGCGCCTTTGGCTACGGGCGGGCTTCCTGTTTCTCGCGCAACAACGCTTCGATTGGCCGGGCTTCAGCCCTGGCGGGCCTTGAAGCGCTTCTTGACCTTGTTGATGACATACAGGCGGCCGCGGCGGCGCACGACGCGGTTGGCGCGGTCGCGCTTGGCCAGCGAACGAAGCGAGTTGCGCACTTTCATCGGATCGGCCCTTTTCTGAGATGACGCCGCGGCCCCTTGCCGGGGCGGCGCGAAATGGATGCGTTGGGCGGGCATATAGAAAGCATGGGCCGGGGCTGTCAAGCGCCGTATTCCAGATAGAATATGGCGAACACCATCAGGAACAGCACGAATTCGGCCACCGTCAACCAGAACAGCAGCACGGTGATGCGCCGCCCGGCCGGTTTCATGGCGATCCACGGGCCGCTCATGAACCAGCGCCAGCCGGGCAGCCACGCGAAGCGCCTCAGGTTGCGCAGATAGCGATGGACGGCATGGCCCCAGGCGGTGAGGGAGGTGTCCACCTCCGCGGTGCGGCGCCGGCGCTCGGCCAGTGGCGTGGCGGAATAATCGTCGATGATGATGAGCCGGGCCGGATCGTGGCCGGTGATTTCAAGCCGGGTTTCGTTCTTCAGCCAGCCGTCCCAGCGGATGCGCCAGCCGCCGTCATCCCGGATGATGCGGGCGGTGACGTCGAAATCCATCCCGTTGGCCTCGTTGCGGCCGGTGAGCCGCCAGCGATCCGGTGTTGCGCGCTGCACGGCCTTGAAGGTGATGAGCGGGTTGAGGCGCAGCAGGCGCTCCGGATCGGCGAAGAAGTTCTTCAGCCAGGGGGCGGGAAACGGCGTTTCGATCTCCAGGCGCGCGTAGTCGCCGTCCCCGGCCTTCGGCGGGGTCTGCGGTTGCCTGGTCATGAAGCGCGCGGCACGACCAGCAGCGGACAGGCGAGAGCGCGCAGCAGCGGCTCCGGCTTCATGCGCGAGTTGTAGCCCGTCTCGCCCTTCGGGCGCGGCTGGCCGATGATGACCAGACCGGGGGCGCAATCGGCGCTCAGCCGCAGCAGGCAATCGGCAGGATCGCCGTTCAGCACGTGGGTGGTCAGATGCACGCCCCGTTCCTTCGCCGCCTTGTTCAGGCGGTCGATCTCCGCCTCCGCCTCGCGGGTCAACTCTTTTTCCAGGTAGTCGCCGAAGGCGTTGCGGGCGGTGGGGCTGTTGAGCCAGTCGTCGCCCTTCATGCCGGCCCAGAAGTCGGGCACCACATAGAGGTGCACGATCTCCGCCCCGGCGCGGGCCGCCTTGTTCAGGGCCGCCCGTTCGGCGGCGCGGGCGCCCTTCGTGCCGTGGCTGGCCAACAGGATGCGGCGCAGGCTCATGGGTGGTTCCTCCTCAGGGGACGCTCGGAAAACGAAAGGCTCCGGCGCGGGCCTTCACACACGCGCCGGAGCCGGGTTGTCAAGATCCCACCCGGATCACACCAGCAGGTAGACGCCCAGCGCAATGGCCAGGGCCAGCACCAGGGCCATCAGATCCTCGCGGCGGTCGGATGCGAAGATCGACAGGGCGGAACCACGGTGATAGCGGAAGCCTTCCGCGGTTTCGTGGATGTCGATGTTCTGTGAGCCGTGGGGGTTGTTCTCAGCCATCGTTCATTCCTCCCGGTCAGATGGTTTCGTGGACGAACAGCAGGATGACGATCAGCGACAGCACCGCCTTGAGGGTGCCGACGATGCCGCCGACCACCAGCGGCTGGCCGCCCGCCTGTCGAATGGCCGACATGGTGATCTGCATGCCCAGCCCGGTGAGGCCGAAGGCGAACAGCAGAGTGATCCACTGGCGGAACTTCTTGATCTTCTTCGCGGTGTGGCGCACCGACTTGTGGGCCTTCTTGAGGATCTTGTTGCCCGCCTTGTCGAGCACCTTGGCGTTGTTCAGACCGCGCAGGATGGCGTCGTCCTGGCGGCTCATCACCTTGCGGTTGTCGACCAGCCGTTGCAGGGCGGCCTTGCGGTCTTCCTTCTTCACCTTGTCGAACTGGGCCTTCAGGACGGCCACCTCCTCCGGCTTGAGCAGCTTCGATTCGGGGATGTTGTTGTCGAAATACTTGCCCTTGTAATGCTGCGGCGGGGCGAAGATGCCGGTGGAGGACAGGGCGAACATCAGGATGAAGCCCAGCACGAACAGCGGGAACTTCTGGACGATCACCTGGCCGATGTTGACCTGTTCGCCGTTGTCTTCGCGGCGCACGAACCACAGGGCCAGCCACAGCACGATGATGGGCAGGAACAGCACCCGGGTGATGTTGAAGATTTCCGCCACCTTCAGCGTCTCGATGCCGTCCGGCTGATAGGCCAGCGCGGCGCCGGCCACCTGCGCGGAGTTGAGGATGCCGGTGCCGGCCCAGGCGCCGAACTGCACGTGGCCCATGTCGAGCATGTGGCCGATGATGGGGAACAGGAACATGCAGCCCACGCCCCACAGCAGGATGGTGCCGATGGTATAGGCGATGTCGATGGCGCGCGCCTTGACCACCGGCGAGGCGGCCACCGTGGCGGAGACGCCGCACACGCCCATGCCGGCGGAGAGCACGCCGGTCATGTTGTTGGGCAGGCCGCGCAGGCGGCCCAGCAGCAGCACCAGGCCGACGGAACCCAGCACGAACACGCCGATGAGCACCACGGAGAGCTTGCCCAGCTGTTGCAGTTCGGCCAGCGAATACAGGGTGCCGAGCAGGATGACGCCGGTCTTCAGGCCGAGGCGCGACAGCCGCACGCCGTTCTGGGCCCACTTGGGCACGCCGACGGTGTTGACGATGATGATGCCGGCGAGGATGCCCAGCACCACGTAGTTCAGGCCCAGCACCTGATGCAGGTATTTGGCGCCCATCACCGGGCCGATGGCCTTGCTCATGGTGGCCACCCAGGGGGCGACGAACCAGCGGATGATCATCGCCACCAGCATGATGAAGGCGGCGCCGGCGATGGTGGACAGATAGTAGTCGAGGTCGCCTTCCTCATGCGAGCCCAGCCAGTGCCAGAGGCCGACGATAATGCCGATAATGCCGAAAATGTAGCCCAGCCAGATCATCTCGCCGACGTATTTCTTCGCGCCAATGGCCTTGATGAGGCCATCGAGCATGCCCATGCCCGTCAGCAGGGCGATGGCGAAGAAGATGATACCGATGATCAAGAGGGCGGGATTCTTGTGAGTATAGACCATGACGATCCCCTCCTGTTGCTCATTTCCCCGCGCGCCTTATTGTTGAATGTTGGCAAGCGCGCCGGCGATGATAACCGCAAAGCGCGCATATGGGCAAGCGTATATACACTTCCCCTTGGTCACATATCCGGTGAGGAAACCGGAGGCGTCAGACCGGCAGGCCGGGTGGCGGCGGGGTGGAGGGGCGGCCGGCCCAGCCGTCGATCCAGCGGGCCAGCATGGACGGGGTGATCATGGTCCGTGACCAGCCAAGCCCGGAGAGGTGTTCATAAGGCATGTCCGGCTCGCCAAGGTGGGAGACGACGGCCAGTGCGTCGGTGAAGTCTTCTTCCGCGGTGTAGCCCGACGGCGTGATGATGACCGGCACCCCGGCGCGCAGGGCGGCATAGAGACCGTTGCGGCTGTCCTCGATGGCCATCGCCTCGTTGTGGGAGACGCCGAGTTTGTCCAGCGCCAGTTCATACAGATCGGGAGCGGGCTTCTTGCGCTCCACCTCCTCGCCGCAGGCCAGGGCGTCGAACACGTCCCGGGCCGGCCGGCCCAGGGTGGCCTCGATCAGCACCTCCACGTTGGGGGTGGAGGTGGTGGTGGCCACACCCACCTTCAGCCCGGCCGCCTTCGCCTCGTCGATGAGGCGCGCCACGCCGGGGCGCAGGGGCACGGCGCCTTCGGCGATCATCTTCATGTAGCGTTCGGACTTTGCCCGGTGCAATTCGGCGATCCGCTCGCGCACCGTCTCGGCCTTCGGCGGCGCGTATCGTTCGATGTAATGGCGGATGCGCTCCCTGCCGCCGGTGACGGCCAGCAGTTCGGCGTAGAGATCCCGGTCCCACTCCCACGGCAGGTCCCACGCCGCGAATTCCTCGTTGAAGGCGACGCGGTGCGCCTCCTCGGTTTCGGCCAGGGTGCCGTCGACGTCGAAGATGATGGCTTTCAGGGTCATGCGGTCACCCGTTGCAGCACAGCGGGCAGGTCGTCGAAATGATCGAAGGTGGCGGCCGCCGCGAACTCCGCCACCGGCTTCTTGCGGTAGCCTTGCGTGTAGAGAATGAGCGGGT
>DRPD01000276.1 GCA_011374735.1 Thermopetrobacter sp. | reverse complement strand
CTCGCCGGCCCTGTCGGAGCTGGAGTTCGGCATGATTCTGGCCTTTCACGCCTTCGAACGCTGGATGGTGCGCTGCATGGCGGCCGCCGGGCAGCCGGGCCTCGGGCCCTTGGACGTGCTGGTGCTGCATGCGGTGAACCACCGCGACCGCCCGAAGACGCTGGCCGATCTGTGCCTGGTGCTGAACGTGGAGGACACGCATCTGGTCACCTACGCGGTGCGCAAGCTGGAAAAGGCGGGGCTGGTGCGCTCCGGGCGCAAGGGCAAGGAAAAGAGCGTGGCCATCACCGGCAAGGGCGCGCGCGCCTGCGCCCGCTACGGCGAGATCCGCGAGGAACTGCTGGTGCGCACCATCCGCGACCTGGGGCTGTCCGAAGAGACCCTGAGCCATACCGCGGCGCATTTGCGCATCCTGTCCGGCCACTATGGTCAGGCGGCACGCGCCGCCGCCGCGCTGTGACCAACGCTGGTTATTTGCCGCCCCGCAGCCGCTTGATCTTCTCCACCACCGTCTCGTCGGCCAGCAGTTTCTTCGCCACCTCGATGTTGGCCGGCGACGGCACCATGGCGCGCAGCATGCCCAGCAGCTTTTCCTTCATCTGCGCCGGCATGTTCCGGTTGGCGGCGATTTCGGCGATCTTTTTGTCCAGATCGCGGCCCATCCGTTTGCCGCGCACATAGGACACGGCCATGCCGGCGGTGACGAAGTTCAGCATCCAGTCCTCGATGCCCTTGAAGCCCCGCTTGCGCAAATCGGCGACGATCTTGCCGGCCATCGGCGATGATTTCATGGCGTCGATCATGCCCTGCAGGCCGCCCTTGACGTTCTTCAGGCCGGCGTCGGCATACTTTTCGCGCAGTTCCAGCATCGCGTCGAGCGCCGCCTTGGCCTTGTCCACCGTCAACGTCACATGGCGCGCCGCGCCGGCCGGCGCCGCCGCGGTCGTATCCGCCGCCGCCACCGTGGCCGCGCCGCTCATGGTCAGGGCCAGCGCCACGCCGGCCGCTTGCAGCATTCGTTTCATGCGATCGATCCCCGCTGACATATTCGGTTGGGTGCACATGCGCACACCCGCGCCCCGCCGTCAAGGAGAGAGCGCCCCTCTTTACGTCATTGCCGGGCTGAACAATAAAGCCGGCAATGACGATGCAGGAACGGCAAGGACGATGCGTAAGCCCTGCCCTACAGTATTTGCGACAGGAACAGCTGGGTGCGTTCGCTCTTCGGGTTGGTGAAGAACTCCTCCGGCTCGTTCTGCTCCACGATCTGGCCGGCGTCCATGAAGATGACGCGGTTGGCCACCTGCCGCGCGAAGCCCATCTCGTGGGTCACCACCAGCATGGTCATGCCGCTTTCGGCCAGATCGACCATCACCTCCAGCACTTCCTTGATCATCTCCGGATCGAGGGCCGAGGTCGGCTCGTCGAACAGCATGATCCTGGGCCGCATGCACAAGCTGCGGGCGATGGCGACGCGCTGCTGCTGGCCGCCGGAGAGCTGGCCGGGATACTTGTGGGCCTGCTCCGGGATGCGCACCTTTTCGAGGAAATGCATGGCGATTTCCTCCGCCTCGCGCTTCGGCATGCGCTTCACCCAGATCGGCGCCAGGGTGCAGTTCTCCAGCACGGTGAGATGGGGAAACAGGTTGAAGTGCTGGAACACCATGCCCACCTCGCGGCGGATTTCGTCGATCTTCTTGATGTCCTCGGTCAGCTCCACGCCATCCACCACGATGCGCCCGGCCTGATGTTCCTCCAGCCGGTTGATGCAGCGGATGAGGGTCGATTTGCCGGAGCCGGACGGCCCGCAGATGACGATGCGCTCGCCGCGATAGACGGTCAGGTTGATGTCGCGCAGCACATGGAACTCGCCATACCACTTGTTGACGTTTTCCATCTCGATGGCCACCTCGTCGGAGATCTCCATCTTCGCCGCCGGTGCGTTGTCAGCCATG
>DRPD01000275.1 GCA_011374735.1 Thermopetrobacter sp. | reverse complement strand
GGCGGTTGCCGGGGTGATCCATGCCGTGCGCCTGTTCCGCTGGAAGGGCTGGACGACATTCCGCGAACCGCTGGTGACGATCCTGCACGCGGGCTATGGGTGGCTGCCCATGTGGATGCTGTTGCAGGCCTGGGCCATCGTCGGCGGCATGAGCGCCTCCGACGCCCTGCACGCGCTGACCGCCGGGGCCGTCGTCACCATGACGCTGGCGGTGATGACCCGTGCGTCATTGGGCCATTCCGGCCGCAAGCTGACGGCGAACAAGGTGACGACGGTGATCTATTGGCTGGCCATCATCGGCGCGCTGTTGCGTATCAATGCCGGTGGCGATGACATCCTCATCCACATCTCCGGCACGCTCACCGCCGCCGCGCTGGGCCTGTTCGCCATCTCCTACGCTCCGGTGTTCTTCGGCCCGCGGGGCGGCCGGCCGGCGGGGTGAAGAAGCGGCTTTTCCGCCCGGCGGGGTTGCGCGGGCCGGGGCTTGTTCTCCATATTGAAGGGGAATGTCACACGGCAGGCCCCGGATGACCGAACAGACCGCCATAAGCGCCGCCACCATGCGCACCAGCGGCACCCTGATGAGCGCCGACGAACTGGCGGCGCGGGTGGCGGCCTACAATCCGGATTCCGATTCCGGTCTGATCCGGCGCGCCTATGAGCACGCGCTGGCGGCTCATCGCGACCAGCGCCGGGCCTCCGGGGAGCCGTATTTCTCGCACCCGCTGGAAGTGGCGAAGATCCTCAGCGAGCTGAAGCTGGACGACGCCACCATCGCCGCCGCCTTGCTGCACGACGTGGTGGAGGACACCAGAACCACCCTGGACGACATCCGAGCCCAATTCGGCGCGACGGTGGCGGAGCTGGTGGAGGGGCTGACCAAGATCCGCCGCCTCGACCTGATCTCCAGCGAAGCGGTGCAGGCGGAGAACCTGCGCAAGTTCCTGATCGCCATCGCGCGCGACGTGCGGGTGCTGCTGGTGAAGCTGGCCGACCGCCTGCACAACATGCGCACCCTGGGCTTCGTGCCGGAGCACAAGCGCAAGCGCATCGCCGAGGAAACCATGGACATCTACGCGCCGCTGGCCGGGCGCATGGGCCTGCAGAACATCCGCGAGGAGCTGGAGGATCTGGCCTTCGTGGTGCTCAATCCGGCGGCCCACGCGCGCATCACGGCGCGCTTGCAGGAGCTGAAGGCGCAAAGCGCCGACATCCTGAAGGACATCCGCGAGGTGATCGAGGAAGTGTTGCGCCTGCACAAGGTGGACGCGGAGGTGACGGGGCGCTGCAAGAAGCCCTATTCGATCTGGCGCAAGATGGAGCAGAAGCGGCTGTCGCTGTCGCAGGTGACGGACATCTTCGGCATCCGCGTCATCGTGGAGACGGTGGACGAATGCTATCAGGCGCTCGGCGCGCTGCACCAGATCTGGCGGGTGGTGCCGGGGCGCTTCAAGGATTACATCTCGGTGCCGAAGCTGAACGGCTATCAGTCCATTCACACCACGGTGCGCGGCCCCGGCGGGCGGCCGGTGGAGGTGCAGATCCGCACCTGGCTGATGCACGAGATCGCCGAGCACGGGGTGGCGGCGCACGGGCTATACAAGGACGCGCGTTCGCAGCAGGAAAGCGAGGCCGGGGTCACCGTGCCGGTGGAGATCGCCAACGCCTACGGCTGGCTGCGCGAACTGGTGGAGCGGCTGGAGGACGGCGAGACGCCGAAGGGCTTTCTCGAACACACGCGGCTGGAGCTGTTCACCGATCAGGTGTTCTGCTTCACGCCGAAGGGCGACCTGATCGTGCTGCCGCGCGGCGCCACGGCCATCGATTTCGCCTACGCGGTGCACACCGATGTCGGCAACGCCACGGTGGGCTGCCTCATCAACGGCCATCACGCGCCGCTGCTGACCCAGCTCAGAAACGGCGACGAGGTGGAGATCGTCACCTCCAGGGCGCAGCAGGTGCCGCCGGCGGCGTGGGAGAAGGTGGTGGCCACCTCACGGGCCCGCTACGCCATCCGCCGCGCCAACCGGCTGGCGTCGCGGGCCGAATACATCGGGCTGGGCGAGGAGATCATCGAACGCTGGCAAGAGCGGCTGGACACCACCATCGGCAAGGACGATCTGGGCCGGGCCTTCCCGCGGCTGGGCGTGGATGACGTGGAGGACGGGCTGGAGGCGCTGGGGCGCGGCGAGATCGCCATCGGCGAATTGCTGCGCGCCCTGGGGATCGAGGCGGAGGCCACCGCGGCCGGCATCGTGCCGGGGCGCAGCGCGCGCGACGTGCACGGGGTGCTGAACGTGCCCGGCGCCGTCATGGCCAGGCGGGTGCGGCGCGCGCTGCCGATGCGCTTTTGCGACGTCGGGGCGGCGCCCGGCGAGCGCATCGTCGGCATCCGTGACGAGGAGGGGATTGTCATCTACCCGATCTTCGCCCAGGCGCTGGAGCGCTTCGAGGACGACACCACCAGCTGGGTGGAACTGGCGTGGAACATGGACGAGCTGGAAGGGGCGCTGTTTCCGGCCCGCATCCGGGTGGTGGTGCACAACGTGGTCGGGGCGCTGGCGGAAGTGGCCAGCATCATCGGCAACGAGGGGGCCAATATCGACAACCTGATGATGACCCAGCGGGCCAGCGACTTCTATGACTTTGACATCATGCTGGAAGTGCGCGATGTGGAGCATCTGAACGCCATTTTGATGGCCTTGCAGCACAGCCGGGTGGTGACTCAGGCGGAGCGCTATGCCGGGCCGCCGGAACCGGCCATGCGCGCCACCGGCAACGAAGCGGGAACGGGCGATGACGCAAGATGAGGTGCTGAACGAGTTTCGCGCCGCCGGGGCGTTGCTGGAGGGGCATTTCGTGCTGTCCTCCGGGCGTCACAGCGGGCAATATCTGCAATGCGCGCGGGTGATGATGGAGCCGGCGCGCGGCGAACGGCTGTGCCGGGCGCTGGCGCGGAAGGTCATGCGGGAGCTGAACACGCCCATCGATCTGGTGGTGTCGCCGGCCATGGGCGGGGTGATCGTCGGTTACGAGACGGCGCGGCATGTGGAATGTCCGGCCATTTTCTACGAGCGGGTGGACGGCGCGTTCACGCTGCGGCGCGGCTTCGAGATCCCGCGCGGCGCGCATTGCCTGATGGTGGAGGATATCGTCACCACCGGCCTGTCGTCGCGCGAGTGCATCGCCGCCATCGACGCGGACGGCGGGCACGTGGTGGGCGCGGCGTGCCTGATCGACCGTTCCGGCGGGGCGGCGGACGTGGGCGTGCCGCTGGTGGCGCTGGCGACGCTTGCGATCGAAACCTACGCGCCGGACGAAGTGCCGGCGGCGCTGGCGGCCATCCCGGTCAGCGCACCGGGCAGCCGCCATCTGAGCGGCGGCTGAGCAGAGCGCCTGAGACGTTAACCGGACGGGAATGGCCGGGAGCCCATACTGACACCATGTTCGCGCGGCGCAACAAATTGTCCCTATTCTCCAGGGCGCGGCATTTCATGCTGCCGCCGGGGGGCTTTCGGCGCGCTTACACTTACATCTGGCACCGGGCGAAGCGCATTTCCGCCTCGCCGCACAAGATCGCGCTGGGGTTCGCGATCGGCGCGTTCGTGTCGTTCACGCCGTTCATCGGCCTGCATTTCGTGCTGGCGGGATTGTTGGCGTGGCTGTTGCGCGGCTCCATCCTGGCCTCCGCCCTGGGCACGGCGGTGGGCAATCCGATCAGTTTTCCGCTTATCTGGTGGGGCACCTACAACGTCGGCGGCTGGCTGCTGGGCTATGAGCACCGAAGCGAGATCGTCATCGATCTGCCGCATGGCTTCTGGCTGATGCTGGTGCGCGACTTCGGCGGCTTCTGGAAGCAGTTCTGGGAGGTGCTGGGGCCGATCATCGTGCCGATGATGGTGGGCGCGCTGCCGCTGGGGGCGGTGGTGGGGCTGGTGGTCTATTTCCTGGTGCGGCCGGCGGTGGCCAGCTATCAGCGGCGGCGCCAGGCGCTCCTCAACCGGCGCGCCGCCGCCAACCTGGAACGGCAGGCCGCGGAATGATCGTCGGCATCGGCACCGATCTGGTGGACGCGCGGCGCATCGCGCGTTTGCTGGAGCGCCACGGGCAACGGTTTCTCGACAAGGTGTTCAGCGAAGAAGAGCGGGCGCTGGCCGCGGCCTGCGCCGATCCCGCGCCGCTGCTGGCGCGGCGCTTCGCGGCGAAGGAGGCGGCGGCCAAGGCGCTGGGCAGCGGCTTTCGCGACGGGGTCGGCTGGCGCGACATCTCCACCGGCCGCGACGACCTGGGCCGCCCTTGCCTGACCCTCTCCGGCGGCGCGGCGGCGCGCCTTGAAAGGAAATTGCCGGCGGGCATGCGGCCGGTGCTGCACGTGGCGTTGAGCGACGAGCCGCCCTACGCGCAGGCGATGGTGGTCATCGAGGGGCTGTGATGAGAGGGTGGTGCTTTGGGCCCGACCCCCATCCCGGCGCTGGCGCGCCGGACTTCCCCCTGCCAGGGGGAAGAGAGTTGACCGTTGTCTCAAACCTTGCCGTCTGCATTCGCTCCCCCTGGCAGGGGGAGGGCCAGGGAGGGGGCGGGCCAAGAGGAAGTGAATCCCGTTTTTCGCCCCGATCCGGGCGAAAAGGCTGGGAGCAAGTCAACGGGCGCGCAGGCGGGTGAGGGCCTTGTGCAGGCGGGGGCGGGCGCGCAGCCAGCCGGCGGCGCTGCGCTTCGCGGCGGCCGCCAGACCGCGGGCGGAAAGCGGCAGGGCCAGTTCGCACAATGGCAGGGGAGCGGCCCTGAAGTCGTCCTT
>DRPD01000274.1 GCA_011374735.1 Thermopetrobacter sp. | reverse complement strand
GCGAGATCTCATCCTAAACTTTAGATTCGCCCCCTATTCTATTGAGCCTCCGCCCCAATGTTTACGAAAACTTTTTTTCAACAGGCTCTGGAAGCCGCGAATTGACTGGTATTGGGGGTTCAGCGGGAATTGCTGCAAGAAGCCGGAATCGCCAATCATCCCCCATCCGGAAACAGCATTGGGTATAATTCCGCCTTTTCCGGCTCAGGAGTCAGGCATGACACATTCCCAGGAACTGTTCGAACAGGCGCGCCGCTACATTCCCGGCGGCGTCAACTCCCCGGTCCGCGCCTTCAAGGGCGTGGGCGGCGATCCGATCTTCATCGAGCGCGCCGAGGGGGCCTATCTGTATGACGCCGACGGCAACCGCTATATCGATTACGTGGGTTCCTGGGGGCCGATGATCGCCGGCCACGCCAATCCGGAAGTGGTGGCGGCGGTCAAGCAGGCGGCGGACAACGGCCTGAGCTTCGGCGCGCCGACCGCGCTGGAAGTGGAAATGGCCCGACGGGTCTGCGAACTGCTGCCGGGCATGGACAAGGTGCGCATGGTCAACTCGGGCACCGAGGCGACGATGAGCGCGATCCGGCTGGCCCGGGGCTTCACAGGGCGCGACAAGATCGTCAAGTTCGAGGGCTGCTACCACGGCCACGGCGATTCGCTGCTGGTCAAGGCCGGCTCCGGCGCGCTGACCCTCGGCGTGCCCAGCTCCCCCGGCATTCCCGCCTCGCTGGCCGAACACACGCTGACCGTGGAATACAACAACCTGGATCAGGTCGAGCAACTGTTCGGCGAGCTGGGCCGCGAGATCGCCTGCCTGATCGTCGAGCCGGTGGCCGGCAACATGAACTGCATCCCCCCCGCGCCCGGCTTCCTCGAAGGGCTGCGCGACATCTGCGACCGCCATGACTGCGTGCTGATCTTCGACGAGGTCATGACCGGCTTTCGCGTCGCGCTGGGCGGTGCCCAGACCCGCTACGGCGTCACGCCGGACCTGACCACGCTGGGCAAGGTCATCGGCGGCGGCATGCCGGTCGGCGCCTTCGGCGGCAAGGTCGAGATCATGGATCGCCTGGCTCCCGACGGCCCCGTCTACCAGGCAGGCACCCTGTCCGGCACCCCCATCGCCATGACCGCCGGCCTGAAAAATCTCGACATCATCTCGCAACCCGGTTTCTACGAAGCCCTGGAAGCGAAAACCACCACCCTCGTCGAAGGACTTCGGGCGCGCGCCAGCGCCGCCGGCGTACCGTTCACCACCGCCCAGGTCGGCGCCATGTTCGGCCTGTTCTTCACCGAAGCCGAGCAGGTAACGAGCTTCGCCGAAGCCACCGCCTGCGACGCGGAAAAATTCAAGCGATTCTTCCACGGCATGCTGGACGAAGGCGTCTATCTCGCCCCCTCCGCCTTCGAAGCCGGATTCGTCTCCAGCGCCCACAGCGACGCCGACCTGGAGGCCACGCTCGCCGCCGCGGAAAAGGTCTTCGCCACGCTGTGACGCCCTGCGGACTCGGCATTGACTTCGGCACCTCGGGAGTGCGCGCGGTCATTGTCGACGAACAAGGCCATCCGCTGGCGCAAGGCCGCGCCCCCGGCGCCGCCATCGACTCGCCCCGACCCGGCTGGCGCCAGCAGAACCCCGGCGACTGGCTCGACGGCCTGCGAGAAGCCATCGCCGCCCTCCCCGCCGCCCTGCGCCAGCGCGTCACCGACATCGCCGCGGACGGCACATCCGGCGCCCTGCTGCTCAGCGACGCCAATGGCCGACCCCGCACCCCGGCGCTGCTCTACAACGACGCCCGCGCCACCCGACAAGCCGAACGCATCCGCTCCATCGCCCCAAGCAACAGCGGCGCGCACGGCGCCAGCGCGAGCCTGGCCAAATGGCTCTGGCTGCTCGACGAAGACCCCGAGCGCCATCACTATTACCCCCTCCACCAGGCCGACTGGATCACCGGCTGGCTCACCGGTCGTTACCCCGTCAGCGACCACAACAACGCGCTCAAGCTCGGCTTCGACCCGGTCGCCCTCTCCTTTCCTGACTGGCTGGACGCCGTCGGCGCTCCCCGGAACCGAACACCGGATATCCTGACGCCCGGCGCCGCTATCGCCCCACTTCGGCCCGACGCGGCCCGAACGCTCGACCTCAACCCCGCCGCCACCGTTCACGCCGGAACCACCGACAGCATCGCCGCTTTCATCGCCACCGGCGCATCGACCGCCGGCCAGGCCGTCACCTCGCTCGGCAGCACCCTGGTCGTCAAGATCATCGCCGACGCCCCACTTTACGCCCCCGAATACGGCGTCTACAGCCACCGGCTGGGAAACCGCTGGCTGGTCGGCGGCGCCTCCAACAGCGGCGGCGCGGCGCTGCGGCAATTCTTCACCGACAACGAAATCCGTCGCCTGTCGAAACAGATCGACCCGGAGCAAGACTCCGGCCTGGATTACTACCCACTGCCCGCCGCCGGCGAACGCTTCCCCATCGCCGACCCGGCGCTAGAACCCAGGCTGGAGCCGATGCTCCAGAACCGCGAACCCGCCCGCTTCCTGCACGGCCTGTTCGAAGGCATCGCCCGCATCGAAAGCCTCGCCTACGACACCCTCCACCGCCTCGGCGCCCCCTCGCCCAGCCTCGTGCTCACCGCCGGCGGCGGCGCCGTCAACCCCGTTTGGCGACGCATTCGAGAACGCCTCCTCCCCTGCCCCGTGGTCGAAGCCCGCCACAGCGAAGCCGCTCACGGCGTCGCGCTGCTGGCGGTGGAGACCGCGCCTGAACAACCTCATGCATCGCTGTGAAAAGCCGATGCGTATGACCATCAGACTCCCGCTATTTGTTGCAAGGGCGTTCGACTTTACGCATCCGTTCTCCCGGGAAACACTTGAGCGGTAGTGCTGGTATGATACTTGTATACTTCCGCACCTTAAGCGAAGCGCCCTGAAGTACATAGCCGCGCCATGGAACACCTGCACCTTGTTCTGATTCTGCTCGCGATTCTCGGCTTCGCCGCGCTGTCGCGCCGGCTGGAGTCCTCGGTGCTCACCATGCCGATGGCGTTCACCGCCTTTGGCTGGTTGATCGGTCAGGGCGGCGCGGACCTGATCCCCATGGAGTCAGAGCACGCTATTGTTCATGGCATCGCCGAGTTCACGCTCATCCTCGTTTTGTTTTCGGACGCCTCGCGCATCGACCTGGGCGCGCTGAAAAAAGGCGCGGGCATCCCCGCGCGCATGCTGCTGATCGGCATGCCGCTGACCATTCTGTTCGGGACACTGGTGGCGCATTGGGTGTCGCTGGAGCAGTCCTGGGCGCTGGCGCTGCTGGTGGCGGCCATTCTCACCCCCACCGACGCCGCGCTGGGTCAGGCGGTGGTCTCCAGCCCCAGCGTGCCGCTGCGGCTGCGTCAGGGGGTGAACGTGGAGAGCGGGCTCAATGACGGCATGGCCCTGCCGGTGGTGATGATCGCGGCGCTGGCGGCTTCCTCTGGCGCGGCCCATGGCGGCGGCGAAGCGCCCGACAACCTGTTCCGCTTCGCCGCCCTGCAGGTGGCGCTGGGACCACTGGCCGGCGTCGTCATCGCCTGGCTCGCCGCGCGCCTGCTGGATTTCGCCATCGACCGCAAACTGGCGACCCTGAGCTATCAGGGCATCTATTTCCTCGCCACCGCCCTGCTGTGCTACCTCGGCGCGGAGCTGATCGGCGGCAACGGATTCATCGCCGCCTTCGTCGGCGGCCTGACTTTCGGCAACACGCTTCGCTGCTCGCACGATTTCATCGGGGAGTTCATGGAGAGCGAGGGTCAGCTGCTGACCCTGCTGACCTTCCTGATCTTCGGCGCGGTGCTGGCGCCGCAGGGGCTGGCGCACGCGACCTGGAAGACGGTGATGCTGTCGCTGGCCTTTCTAACCGTGGTGCGCATCCTGCCGGTGTGGCTGTCGCTCACGGGCACGGATCTGCGGCCCTGGGAGAAATTTTTTCTCGGCTGGTCCGGTCCACGAGGACTGGCGTCGATCTTGTTCGCCCTGCTGATCGTGGAGGGTTATGACGTGCCGGGCGCCGACGAGGTGCTGGCCTGCGTGGTGCTTACGGTGCTGCTCAGCATCTTTCTGCACGGCGTGACGGCCCAGCCGCTGGCCGCGAGCTTTGCGCGGCGCGGGGAGACGCCAAGTACGGGAGCGTAAGCCAAATACAGACGACACCCACTCAATATGGAGGATACCAACTTGAGCAACGTTCAACTCGACTGGATCTGCGTGGGCAAGACGAGCGACCTGCCCGAGGGCCGGGTGAAGACGGTCACCGCCCGCACCACCACGATTTGCCTGTCCCATTTCGACGGCCAGTGGGCGGCCATGGACAACCACTGCCCCCACCAGGGCGGCCCGCTGGGCGAGGGCACCATCAAGCGCGGCAAGGGCGACGAGTGCTGGATCCGGTGCCCCTGGCACGGCTGGGACTTCGACCCGCTCACCGGGCGCCCGCCGGGCGGCCACGAGGACAGCGGCCAGAAGCTCTATCCGGTGGAGATCCGCGGCGACGAGATCTACATCGGCCTGGAACCCGAAAACCCCCACCAGCGCACCGTCACCGACGTCATGGCCGAGACCATGGTCAACTGGGGCGTGAAGCGGGTGTTCGGCATGGTGGGCCACTCCAATCTGGGGCTGGCCGACGCCCTGCGCCGGCGCGAGGCCGCCGGCCAGCTC